>CAZFDQ010000210.1:0-2697 GCA_964518205.1 uncultured Pseudomonadota bacterium
ATGTTCACTTGAGGGGGAATAGGGATGAAAAACAAATATATCTTTGTATCTTTTTTATTGCTGTGTTTTATTGTTTTTCACATTAACAGTTTTGCGCAAAAAATGGTTATCTGCGTACCAGTAACCGATTTACGCATAGAACCCGTTGCAGCACCAAATAATTTACAACTTCCAACTTTTTATAAAAACAACCCACTACAAGATTCTCAACTTTTATTAAACGAAAAAGTTATTGCTTTAAACGAAGTAAATGGCTGGCTAGAAGTTGTAGCTTTAGAACAAAAAAAATGCTGCGGCGAAAATTCACTAGCCCACAAGCAAGGCTTTATTCAAGCTAATCATGCAGTGGCTGTTAACGAATTTATAAGACCAAACATGGTTGTAAAAACTCAATGGACAAATATACATTGCCAACCAAACGAACAAAGTAATATTATTACTCAAGTATCAATTGGCACCCAATTTCTTGGTAAAAAACTTACTAGCAATTGGCACAAAGTAAATTTATCAAATGGTTCTTTTGGTTTTATTAAAACATCCGATATTTATTACATTACACAATTTATTCAAGAAACAGAACAAAAATTACGAGTTAATTTAGCAGAAATAGCTATAACTTTTTTAAACTCTCCATATGGTTGGGGGGGTCGCTGTGCATGCAATTCAAATATTCATGAACATCAAACAAGTATTGATTGTTCAGGTTTTGTAAATTTGGTATATCGTGCTAATGGTTTGCAAATTCCAAGAGATGCACATGATCAGTTTAAATTTTGTCAAAAAGTTAGACCCGAAATTTGCGGAAAAAATTTAAAAATGGGAGATCTGGTATTTTTTGCAAACCCGGAAAGACCTGAAAAAATTTGGCATGTTTTAATGTATTTAGGCTTTGGCATGCTTATTGAAAGCACAGGAAAACCCCCGGCATATAAAAATAGAATCATTGCAGATATCGCTTGCCTTGGCAAACCAATTGATCAAATTAAACCTGGAGAGATTTGCAAATCTGATGTAGTTTATTTTGGAACATGTTTAAGTTCAACTGAAACAATTCAGAGATTAAGAAATGGAAAAATAATATAAATTTTATTTAAAATTAATTCTATTCCTCTTCAAAACTCATAATTGCATCAAATATCCCCCCTTCAATCGCAGTCTTCAACTCTGTCACAACATAACGATTTAAAGTAATGCTAGCAGGATAATCATACAAAATTAAAGAGCCAAAACTATTTAAAGGATCAACCCAATTCCAAGTTGAAACGTTACAAGTGCAATTTTCCCGAGTTTCATTTACAACTCTTCTCAAAATAGAACCAGAAACAACTGCAAAATTACTAAATCTATTATATTCATCACCAAGCTCAGAAAATTCTTTTAAATAGTCATAAGAATCAGTAAAGTTATCAAATTCATCTTCTGTTAATTCAACGAAAAACAAATCATAAGCTAATCGAGGATTTCTTACGTAAAAATTACCCAAAGTTTTTAATCTAAAAAACTCTATCCCTCTTTCATAGTTATCAACTAAACTTTCTTCTAACTCAATAAAAATACCCTTTGTTGCATAATATGCAAACCTAGCAGCAGCATGTTCAAAACTTCTATCGACTCTCCAATCACATCTTCCACCCAAATCACCCCATGTAATATTTTTACTCTCTGAATCATAACCAAAAATAAAACGCACCTCTTGTGCTTCAATATCTTTATAATATAACAACATTCCCGCACCATAATATTCAGCAGAAAGATTCAAAGAAAAAAATAAGAATGATAAAGACAAGAAAATCTTTTTTAAAAACATTACAATCTCTCCTTAAAAACATAAAATTAATAAATAAAACTTTCCTCAAAAATGAGGTATGGTATTTTTACTCAATTAAAAAATAAAAAATCAAGAATCTAAAAAATTAAGTTTTAATTTTATACCATAAACCTGCCTAATAAACTACGAATCCACCTAACATTTGTTCTAGCAACCCAAGAATCTCGATCAATGGTTAAAGAAAAAAGCCGACCACAACTACCCACCAAAAGAAAAAAGACTAAAGGTAAAATAAAAAGAATTGAAAGAAACAAAAAAGCAGATTTAAATAAAGTAAACATACAACGTTTCCCTTTCTTAAAGAATCCCCTTTAAATTTATATCTTTTGTTTTACTACTCTCATCATTAAATTTATTTTTTACAAACAAATAAATGTAACTTTTTTTTGAATCATATTTATTAATATCAAAATCATCACGAATAGAAACTATACAATATTTATTCAATTTATTACAGAATAATAAACCTTCTTGTTCGTTAGACATATCAACAATTTCCCAACCACACCGTTCCATATTTACACGATAATAATCAGAAACTTGTTCGCACGCCAACTCCCCCTCATAACAAAAAAGATCAGAATATTTATCGTCTTTTTGTAAAGATTTCTTTCCCATATCAACAAAAGCATAACCAATAGGTAAAGGGATATCTGAATATTTAGCTTCGTTGACTTTAATAAAATCCAAACCAAAATTTCTAGCTAATTCAGAATTATTCGACTTATTCTTTTTGCTACAAGAAGTAATAAAAATAATCGAAATTAAAAAAAGGATAAAAAAGCGGCCTTTGTTCGGCCGCCAAAAATCTTCTTTAGATAAACTTTTAAATTTACCCACAATAAAATCTAAACCTCAAAAATTATTCG
>CAZFDQ010000211.1:0-2876 GCA_964518205.1 uncultured Pseudomonadota bacterium
TTGTGGTGTTTGATTTTGTTTATTTTCGTCAGACATAAAATTTTCCTACTTTAGATAATATAAGCAAAAATGAAGAAATAATCAACAAAGCCATTGCAAGTCGATATAGCTTAACTTTTCTTTTCAAAATTTTGTTATTTTCCGTAAAAGCATTTTGAGCGTCGCTTGTAAGTTGTAAGAGTAAATCTTTTTCAGATTTTTCTAAATATTCCTTATGGTCAAAAAGATTTACGGAAATTGTAATGTAATTTTTAGGCCAATTTACAATCAAAAGCAAAATTGTTGAAATTCCGAGTAATGCTAAACCAATCACGCCTTCATAAAATTTAATCCCCTCAAGACCGCCGATAACAAATGACAAATAACCAATTCCCAAAGTAATTTCAAACCCCATCAAAGTTCCCGCTTTTCCGTCCAGGCAGTTATCGGCGTTTGATAAATAATCAAATTTGTTTTTGATTGATTCAAACAAAATTTTGAATTTATTATTTTCTTCCATATTGTTTCTTTCGTAGTAAGCTCATAAGTCTTTATCAATAACATCCGTATATTGAAAATCTTTAAAGCCTAATTTTGTTTTGCCTAATAAATCTTTACGCATTTTAAGAGCGATTTCACCAACGGCTTTTCTTCCTTTTTCATGCTCAGGTTCTTTTTCTCTTGATTCAATAACCAATTTAACCATTTCGTTTATTGCCTGCACTACTTCGTCAGAAGAATAAAGCCAAGATTTATATTGTTCTTCAAAAAATTTCCTTTTAGTTTCGCCAGATGTTGTTTTTCCAACAAAGCCCTGTAAAAGAATAAGTAGATTTGAATATTTTTCTTCCTTGAATCTCAAAATCGCCTCACTCTTTTTTGACTTATTTGTAAAATAATAAGTAAGGTAAGAGCCTATAACTGCGGTCAAAATCGGTAATAAAAGTATTGTTAATAAACTATTTTCCATAAATTATTTTAGATCATCCATTATTTTTTTTGCCAAATGGTGCGCGAAATTTACCGCAACAGCATTCCCAATCATTTTATAGCCGTCAGCAATATCACGATATTTGAAAATAAAATCATCGGGAAATGTTTGTATTCTTGCACATTCACGAACAGATAAACGGCGATATAAATGTTCTTTCCCGGGAACAAAAATCCTTTTATTCTGTTCAATAAATTTCATTTTTGGTGCTTGTGGGTGAATTGGTGCATGGCGACCACCTGCTTGAATAGTAAAAGAGGGTTCATCCCACGAACGGACACGATTTCTCGACATGTAGATTGAAGAAAAACCACCATTCATATACTCATGGTTTGGAATTTTCAACACATCACCGTTTGTTTTATTTTTATCTAATGCTGGTTTTGCTAATCGTAAATCAAAAATAGCGTCTTTCAATACTGGTTTATATTTTTGTGGCTCTGGAAATTCAAATTTCTTTTTTAATCTTTTATGATAACCAACAATAATTACACGAAGTCTATCCTCTGGAACATCATAATCATTAGCATTTAATAGTTTGCATGAAATAACATATCCCGCATTTTCAAATTCTTTGATGATGTTTGAAAATGCCTCTTTATGTTTGGGATGTAAAATTCCAGATACATTTTCCGCAAGAAAGAACTTTGGTTGTTTTTCCTTTAATAATCGAATATAGTCATAAAATAATTTACCTCGTTTATCATTTATCCCACGACCAGCCCCAGCCTCGCTCCAACTCTGACAAGGAGGCCCTCCGATTATTCCATCAACATCTGGAATTTCAGACGCTGGAACATCTACAATACTTCTTTTGTCTAATTTTGTTTTTGGAAAATTATGTTCAAATGTTTCCCAAATTGTAGAATCATATTCATTTGCCCAAACAACATGAAAACCAGCTCTTTCAAAGCCTAAATCTAATCCACCCGCACCTGTGAATAAAGAAGCTAATTTCATATTATTTTCTAAAACTTAATAACTTCGCCTCTAACAATTTTGCTGGGTTGTTTGGCGATTTTATTTTTATATCTCTTATCGAAAAGTTATCACTAACTAAACTCTCAAGGTTTTTTCTGTCTTTTTCAGGAAAGGACAAATATTTTTCTTTCAGCAAAATTGCATTAACAAAAAACTCTGAATTTTGCTTTGTCGGAACGACATAATCAAAAACCTTGATAGGATTTTCAATTCCCCACATTCCACGAATACGCAAGTAAGTTATTCCAAGAGGATCAACACGATTTACTCTGCCGAGTTCGTTTGTTTCCGAAAATTCAACATCTTGTAATTCATTTACACCTTTTGAAATTTTATCCCTTATTCTTTCGTAAACTTCTTTGTTCGCGGAATAACAATTACCATAAACAAGCCACAAAGCCTTTAGTTTGTCATCTTTTGAAACTCCAACAACATAAACCAAATCTTTTTCCCGCCAATCCTCGCAATTTCTGCAAGCAGTGGTTATCATTGGACTATCAGAAAATAGTTTGTCTTTAGGATAAGAACTATTAAGTGCAATTCCCGAACGCAAACTTTCAATTTTCTTAACTTCTATTGCATCACCTTGTTTGATAATAATATCTGGCGGATTATTTTGATTTCCAATATAAGAAAACCATTTGCTGTAAATTTCATTTTTCTTTTCGATATTATTTTCGTTTAGTGAATTGCAAAACAAATCTTTGATATAAAATTCTAAAGCGTCGCCCATACTATTGGCACGGTTGGCGGCACGATAATGAGAAACCAAATTTGTAATTGGGTTTTTAATTAAATTTGATATTGCGATAAGTAAATTTGTTTCCATAGTTTTATTTTATTAAATCCTCAATCGACACATTTAATGCCTTTGCGATTTTTTTAATTGTATCAATGGTTGGGTTTTGTTGCTTGCCAGCTTCGA
>CAZFDQ010000212.1:0-2851 GCA_964518205.1 uncultured Pseudomonadota bacterium
AGGTCAAAAAAGCCAAAATATAAATCCAAACAATTTTAGGCAGCAGTAAAGACAATAATCTTTCAAAATAATTCACAAAAAAATCAACCTTTTAATTTGTAGCATTATCTTTTATAATCTTGATATGAAACACAACCTTGTTATCTTATTTATAATACTTTCTATAATTACATCAGCAACTTATAAACTAGTTTCTTTTTTTTATTTACTTGAGAAACATAGTTTTCCCCCTCAAAAAAATAATACCAAAGATAAAATAAAAAAAGAAACGCCCTATAAAAAAAATATTCTGCTAGTAAACGATTCCCACGCAGCTTTTGGTGGCGCAGAAATGTATACTCTTAGTTTATATCAAAATTTACTAAAAAACGGATACAACGTAAAAATATTAATTGTTAAGCATTCAAATTTAGAAGACAAATTAAAAGAATGTAAATTATCATATTTTGCATATAACAAATTCATGTTATTCAAAAATGCCATCCAACCAGGTTTAAACTCTGCAATAAGTAAAGTTTGCAAAAAACATAATGTTCAAATAATTCACTGCAATGGGCACAGAGAAGCAAGAGCTGCAAAAAAAATCGCAAAAACACAAGAATTAAAAGTTGTAATGACCAGACATATACCTCAAAAAATAAACCCCAAACATCTTGAAGGTTTAGATGGAATTATTGGGGTAAGCCCGCAAATAACGCAATATATCGAAACTGAAAATCAAAGTTTAAATCATAAAATAAAAAATATTATTTTTATACCTCCATTTTTTGAAGAAGAAAAATATTTAACCTTTAAACCATCAACAAACAAACAAGATTTTTTTGAAAAAAATTTTGATATAAAACTTTCCCAAAAGGAGCCTATTGTATGCATGATTGCACATATAACTGAAAACAAAAACCATCAAATTCTTCTGCATGCTGCAGCCAATTTAATTCATAAAAAACATAAACCATTACATTTTGTTTTTGCGGGTGATGGACCATTAAAAAAACAGCTGGAAGAACTAGCACTAAAACTAAATATTAAAAATTATGTTCACTTTTTAGGATATACAAATCAAGTTCCCGAAATTTTATATCAGTCTGATATCAAAATTTTAACAAGCAAAACCGAAGGGCTTCCTATTGTTTTATTAGAGGCAGCAACATTAGAAAAACCTCTAATTGCACCAAAAGGAAATAATGCGGAAAACGTTGTCTTGCATAAAACAACCGGATTGCTTTTTGAACAAGATAATATTCAAGATTTAACAAATCAAATCGAAAACTTATTAAACTCTAAAGCACTGCGTACCAAATTTGGCAACAATGCGCAAAAACTTGTTTTACAAAATTTCACAACAAAAAAAAATATGGGAAAATTAGAAAAATTTTATGCAAGAACCTTAGTTAATAACGAACACGAAGACCAATTAAACCCTTAACAAAATCTGTTACCTTTTTACGTTTTATACTCCATAAAGCTTTTTCATAAACCATGTGGCCCAAATTTATATAAAAAGAATCAATTTTTTTATCCTGTGCCCACTTCAAAAAGTCCGCCCAAATTTCTCTTCTTTGTTGGTAACCATTCATTTTAATTGTTCCTGTAAGACTATTTACATAATCTTGTCTATACAAAATTAAAGGTTCCCTCAAATATGCAAAATCTGTTTGTGTTGCAATTCGTAACCAAGTTGCATAATCCTCACAAACAACATTTGGAATTTTGTCACATTCATTTAAAAGTGATTTATTCAGCAAAACTGTACTATTATAAATCATGTTATATCGCAATAAATCACAGAATTTTATTCTTGCTTTATCCCAAGAATCAAAAACACCAGTCTTCCCTTTTCCTGGAATAAAAATATATCCAGAACAACAACAAGCTTTGCATTTTTCTTTTTTAATAAACGCAAGTTGCTTTTCTAGCTTTGTTGACAACCATTCATCATCATCATCTAAAAATGCAATCCATTCACCACTACTGTTTTTAATTCCCAAGTTTCTAACAGCAGCCACTCCCTGGTTGGAAGTAGAACTTAATAATTTAACTCTAGGATCATAAATTTTGCTTACAACATCAATTGTATTATCTTTTGAACAATCATCGCAAACCAAAACTTCTAGCGATTCCATTGTTTGATTTAAAACACTTTCAATAGCCCTTGTCACTAAGTGCTCTCTATTGTATGTTGGAATAATAACAGAAACTTTACACATTATTTGCTACTCTCATAAAATGCAATTGCTTGCTGAGCAACATCAGATGCATAAATATCTTTTACCCAATCGCCACGTTTTTTTGCATAAATAACTTTATTATTAGAGCCCAAAGGAACCCACTCTGGATTTTTTTGCCGCATCAAAGCAAGAACCGGAACATGAACAGCAGAAGCCAGATGAATAATAGAAGTTTCTACAGAAATTACCAAGTCACATAAAGATAAAATTGCTGGCAACTGAAAATAATTATTTGCAGCCGTAAATAAAAATATTTTTCGTGCGGAATAATTCTTTAAACCTTTTTCAAAGTCTTTATACTTATCAGGCATTACATTTATCACAAAATTTGTATTATAAAAATCATCGTATTGTCTTAATAAACCAATTAACTCTATAACATGTTGTCTAGTCCAACAACGTTTTTCTGTTTTTGCAAAAGAATTTATAAAAATAGTTTTTTGCTCAGTACGCTGTTTTTCGTTTATCCCCCATTTCAAAAATTTTAATTTTGCATTACATAACCAAACTTTAGGAATGTCAACAAACGGATAACGTTTTTCACGCTCAACTTTTAAATTAAAAAGAGCATCAAACCAGTTTGCATAATGATTTGTAATGTGTGATTGTTTTTCAAAAACTTT
>CAZFDQ010000213.1:0-8862 GCA_964518205.1 uncultured Pseudomonadota bacterium
GCCGCTGTTGCTGCTCCTGCTGCTGCTGCTCCTGCTGAAGCTGCTGCAGAAGAAAAAAGCGAATTTAAAGTTACTTTAAAAGATATTGGTGCTGAAAAAATAAAAGTTATTAAAGCGCTTAGAACCGTTACATCTTTAACCTTAAAAGAGGCAAAAGATTTGGCTGAGGCAGCTCCTTCCGTTGTGGCCGAATCAGCTGGCAAAGATGATGCTAAAAAGATGAAAGAAGCATTAGAAGCTGCAGGTGCAAAGGTTGAATTATCATAAAAAAAATTAGGAATTAGATATTTCAATTTTTTTTGTACAGAGTTAGAGGGGTTGTTTTAAACACCTTAAAAAAAGTTAAGGTGTTTAAAATTGAATCCCTTCTTGTTACCTTTAGAGTGGTAGTGGGGGTAGCGTAAATAGTTGATATTGGTAGCTTTATGGTTTAGGAGCTGTTGGATGTCTCAATTTCAAAGAGGTCAGGGCGTTTTACGAAAGTCTTTTGGTAAGATCAAGGAGGTTGTTAGCCTTCCGAACCTAATTGAGGTTCAGTCTAAATCATTTAATGATTTTATTCAGTTTGATTTTTTACCATCCGAGCGTAGAGATATTGGTTTAGAAAAAGTCTTAAAAGATACTTTCCCTGTTGAGCATAATGAACGTATTTCGTTAGAATATGTAAGTTATGAGCTTGGAGACTGGGAGTGCGCTTGTGGAAATCTTAAAGGTCTTGCAAATCGTTATACATGGAGTTGTTCTTCTTGTAAAAAAACTGGTTGTAGCCGTTTGATAGACGATACGTGTCCTAATTGTGGTAAACAAACAGCATCTTATGTTTCCTGTAAAAAATGTTTTGCGCGAGTTGGTGTAAAAACACCTGTAACGGTTGATGAGTGTCGTTATAGTGGTAAGACCTATTCAATGCCTCTTAAAGTTAGAGTGCAGCTTATCAGTTGGGATATAGATCCTGAAACTGAAACAAAAGTTGTAAGAGATATAAAGGAACAAGAAGTTTTCTTCTGTGATCTTCCTGTTATGGTAGATTTATATGAAGATAAAGAGCGAAATTATCTTTTGGGGAGCAATGGGATTTTCGTAATAAATGGTGTGGATCGTGTGGTTGTTAGTCAATTACACAGGGCGCCTGGAGCAATGTTTTCATTGAGCAAAAAAGTCAAAGATTTCAGAGGGCAACCTTGTCATATTGCTCGACTTATTCCTAGTCGAGGATCCTGGTTAGACTTTGAATTTGATCATAATGATATTTTATATCTTAGAATTGACAAGAAAAAGAAAATTCTTGTTACAACTTTCTTGCAGGCTATGGGGATAGATAAGGACGAAATCTTATCTATGTTTTATGATTTCGAATTAATTGAATCTAAGAATGGAAAGTTTTATAAAAAAGTTGATAAGAATTTAATTGGACAGCGTTTAGAAGTTGGTGCCTTACCTAAGAACTTGGAAGGTAAATTTACAGTTGGGCAACGATTTACCAACAATATGGTTGAAAAGTTGAAAAAAGAGGGTGTAAAAACTCTCTTAGTTAGAAAGAATGGCTTGATGAATCGTATATTGGCTCAAGATATTGTTGATTCTGAGTCAGGAGAAGTTTTAGCTCAACAGGGTATGGTTTTAACAGAAGAGCTTGTAGATCAAATTTCTGAAATTTCTGCTTGTTCAATAAAAGTTATTCAGTCTTCCGGTTATGTTTTTCAACCAACAATAGCTGTTACTTTTGCTCATGATAAAGTTGCATCGTACGAAGATGCTTTAAAAGAAATTTATTCTAAGCTTCGTCCAGGAGATATTCCAACAATTAAGATTATGGAAGAATATTTCAAAAATTTGTTTTTTGATTCTCGTTTTTATGATTTAACAGTTGTTGGACGTATTAGGATTAATAGAAAGTTAGGTTTATCTATTGATGAATCTATTACTCATCTGACAAAAGAAGATATTCTTGCAACAATTAAATATTTGATCGGCCTTAAAGAGCGTGGTGAAGGTGAGCTTGATGATATTGATCATCTTGGCAATCGTGCTGTAAGATTGGTTGGAGAATTGTTGCAGGGTCAGCTTTATTCTGGTTTGGCACGTGTTGAAAGAATTATAAGAGAAAGATTTAGGTTGCAGGAAAATTATGCGGCATTAATGCCTTATGATTTTTTAAATGTAAAGCCATTAGCTGCTGTTTTGCGAGAGTTCTTTGGAACGGGTCAACTTTCACAATTTATGGATCAGACCAATCCATTAGCTGAAATGGCTCACAAAAGAAGGTTATCGGCTTTAGGCCCTGGTGGTATTTCCAGGGAAAGAGCAACGTTTGAAGTTCGAGACGTTCATACTTCTCACTATGGTAGAATTTGTCCTATTGAAACACCTGAAGGTCAAAACATTGGTCTTATTGCATCTCTTGCTACCTATGCTCGAGTTAATGAGTTAGGTTTTATTGAAACGCCTTATCGTCCTGTTGTTAAGGGAGTTATTGAGGATGAAGTTAAATATTTAGATGCTTTTCAAGAAATTGGATCTAGTATTGCTCAGGCCGATATTTCTGTTGATAAAAAACATCACATAAAAGAAGATAATGTATTTGTTCGTCATGACGGTAATATTGTTCAGGCTGATTTGAGCGATGTGACTTATATAGATGCTTCTCCTCGGCAATTAGTATCTGTTGCAACGGCTTTAATTCCGTTTCTTGAGCATGATGATGCCAATAGGGCGTTGATGGGTTCTAATATGCAACGGCAAGCTGTTCCAATTATTAGTTGTCAGGCTCCGATTGTTGGAACTGGGATGGAAAAAGAAATTGGTTCTACTGAGGGAACCGCTTTGCTAGCAAGAAATGCTGGTGTAGTTGAATATGTTTCAGCAGATAAAATTGTTATTAGATTGGATGAAACAAGTAGGGATGAGAAGAAATGGTTTTCCAGGCCAATTGATATTTATAACTTGAAGAAATTTGCTCGTTCTAGTCATAATACATGGATTCATTATGAAGCAGCAGTAAGGGTTGGTCAGAGAATCGAAATTGGTGATATTTTAGCCAATGGAGCTGCGACAGATGATGGTGAATTAGCATTGGGAAGCAATATTTTAGTTGCTTTTATGCCGTGGCATGGTTATAACTTTGAGGACGCAATAATTTTAAGTAAGCGTTTGGTTGGTCAAGATGTCTTCACTTCGGTTCATGTAGAAGAATTTGTTGTAGAAGCTAGAGACACGAAGTTAGGGGCTGAAGAAATTACAAAAGATATTCCTAATGTTAGTGAAAAAGATTTAGAAGCTTTAGATGAAGACGGAATTGTTCGTATTGGTACACGAGTAAAGCCTGGAGATATTTTAGTTGGTAAAGTTACATTAAAAGGTGACGTTCAAGTTTCTCCTGAAGAAAAATTATTAAGAGCGATTTTCGGTGAAAAATCTAGAGAAGTACGTGATACCTCATTAAGGGTTCCACCAGGAGTAGAAGCAACAGTTGTTAATGTTAAAATATTTTCAAGAAGTGGTATTAGAAAAGATAAACGTTACAAAGAATTTGTTTTAAAAGAGACTCAAAAAATAGAAGAAAACTTTAATACTCACGTTGCAGTTTTAGAAAAAGGCGCAAGAGAAAAGGCTATTGCATTATTAAGTGGCCAATCTGCTCGTGGTTCTAAATTTAAAAAATTTATAGAAAAAGGTGGATTATCTAGAACGGCAATGGCAGCAGCTCCAATTGATGAGTTATTGGATATTGAGGTCACAGATAAAAAAATAAACACCAAATTACAAGATTATAAAGAAATATTTAAAAACCAAGTTCATGTTTTAACGGCTCTTAAAGAAGATCAACTTAGTAAGCTAAGAAAAGGTGATGACTTGCCTTCTGGTGTGCTTAAGATGATCAAAGTTTATGTAGCAACAAAAAGACATGTATCTGTTGGTGATAAAATGGCTGGACGACATGGTAATAAAGGTGTTGTTTCACAGATTGTTAATGTTGAAGATATGCCTTACATGAAAGATGGTACAGCTGTTGATATAGTTCTTAATCCATTAGGTGTTCCTGGTCGTATGAACGTTGGGCAGATTTTAGAAACCCTTCTTGGTATGGCTGGAAAGGAATATGGTAGGCGCCTTGCCAAAGAAATAGAAACGTTTGGTGATAAAAATATAAAAGAGCATTTACAAAAGATTTATGGTACTGACATTATAAAAGATATTGAAAAAACTGGTGGTAAAGAGACTTTGATAGACTTAGCAAGAAGAAGTGCCGAAAATGGTGTTGCGCTTAAGACCCCAATTTTTGATGGTGCGGATTATAAAAAAGAAATAAGACCGCTGTTGAAAAGTTTAGATTTGTCGGAAAGTGGGGCGTATACACTTTATGATGGACAAACAGGTTTACCTTTTGATCAGCCGGTAACTGTTGGTTATATCTACATGATGAAACTGAATCACTTGGCTGATGATAAACTTCACGCTCGTTCTGTTGGTCCATACTCTTTAATTACGCAACAACCTTTAGGAGGTAAGGCTCAATTTGGAGGGCAAAGACTCGGAGAGATGGAAGTATGGGCTTTGTATGCTTATGGTGCAGCTTATACTTTACAAGAGATGTTAACTGTTAAATCTGATGATGTTAACGGACGAATTAAGGCGTATGAAGCGATTGTTAGAGGTGATGAAGTTCCTGAGCCTGGAATACCAGAATCATTTAATGTGTTGGTAAAAGAGCTTCAAAGTTTAGGTTTACAAGTAGATCTATTTAAGACGAATAAGGAGCAAGTTGGTGAACAATAGGATACTTGATCGCTTTAGAGAATACATTAATCCGTCCCAATTTAACGCGATAAAAATAAGTGTTGCTTCTCCGGAAAAGATACGTTCACTTTCTTACGGAGAAGTAAAAAAGATTGAGACAATTAACTATCGTACTTTAAAGCCAGAAAGAGACGGTTTATTTTGTGCACGTATTTTTGGTCCAGTAAAAGACTGGGAATGTAATTGCGGAAAATATAAACGCATGAAACATCGTGGTGTAACTTGTGAAAAGTGCGGTGTTGAAGTCATTCAATCCAAGGTACGTAGAGAAAGAATGGGACACATTAATTTGGTGTCTCCGGTTTGTCATATTTGGTATTTAAAAGGAATTCCAAGTTATTTGAGCTTGGTTTTAAATATGACAGTGCGTGATTTGGAACGTGTAATCTACTTTGATAGTTACATTGTTATTAATCAGGGAAGCTCTCCATTTGTTCCAAAGACTTTATTAACAACGATTGAATACGAAGACTACATTACGGCACATCCAGAGGATACAACCTTTAGTGCTGAAATGGGTGCTCAAGCTATTAGAAGCTTGCTTTCATTGATTGATTTAAATTTTGAAGTTAGACGTTTAGAAGAAGAATATGCACAAACAACTTCTGTTGCAATAAAACATAAACTGGCAAAAAGAAATAAGGTTTTATCAGGTTTATTGCAAGCGAATATTCGTCCAGAATGGATTATTTTAGAAGTTCTTCCTGTTATTCCACCAGACTTACGTCCTTTAGTTCCGTTAGAAGGTGGAAGATTTGCAAGTTCCGATTTAAACGATTTATATAGAAGGGTTTTAAATAGAAATATTCGATTACGTCGTTTAATTGAATTGATGGCTCCAGATGTTATTATCAAAAATGAAAAGCGTATGCTTCAAGAATCTGTAGATGCTTTGATTGATAATGGTAGACGTGGTCAGCCTGTAAGAGGTTCAAATAGAAGACCTCTGAAATCTTTAAGTGAAATGCTTAGAGGTAAACAGGGACGGTTTAGACAAAACTTACTTGGTAAACGTGTTGACTATTCAGGTCGATCTGTAATTGTTGTTGATCCTGAATTACAAATTCATCAATGTGGTTTACCAAAAATTATGGCTTTAGAACTGTTTAAGCCATTTGTTTATGTTGAATTACAGCGTCGTGAACTTTCACCAAATTTGCGTGTAGCAAAAAGAATGGTAGAAAACATGACTTCTGAAGTATGGGAAGCTTTAGAAGAAGTTGTAAAAAATCGTCCTGTATTATTAAATCGTGCGCCAACTCTTCATAGACTTGGTATTCAAGCTTTCTATCCAACGTTGGTGGAGGGTAAAGCTATTAAAATTCATCCGCTTGTTTGTTCTGCGTTTAACGCTGACTTCGACGGTGACCAGATGGCTGTGCACGTATTGTTAAGTAAAAAAGCAAGACAAGAAGCGGATAAACTTATTCTTTCTGCTAAAAATATTATTTCTCCAGCTAGTGGTCGTCCATTGGCAATACCTTCACAAGATATGGTTATTGGACTTTATTACATGACCAAGGGTAAAAAGAATATTAAAGGTGAAGGTTTAATATTCTCGGGAATAGAAGAAGTTATTTTTGCTTATCAACATGAACAAGTAAATGTTCAGGCAACAATTAAGTTACGTTTAAAACAAGGTGAAGTTATTGATACAACAGTAGGAAGGGTGCTTCTTTATGAATCATTGCCTGAAGGAACACCTTTTAGCTGGATTAACAAAGCAGTTAAGAAAAAAGATTTGGTAAAACTTATCTCCAGATTATATAGAATGTTTGGAGCTGAAAAAACAGTAGTCACCTTAGATAAAATTAAGCATTTAGGTTTTACTTATGCAACATTAGGTGGTGTATCTCTTTGTGTAGATGATTTAGTTATTCCTGATTCCAAAAAAGATATAATAGATAAAGCTAAGAAGTCTATTGAAAAAACAGAACAACTTTATCGAGATGGTGCCATTACAAATGGTGAAAGATATAATAAAGTTATTCAGGTTTGGGCGCGAGCAACAGAAGATGTTGCTGGAGAAATGCTTTCTGTTTTAGAACAATTAGATACCGATGCCGCATTGAATAAAGATAAAAAAGATGATCCATTTAATCCGGTTTTCATGATGTTAGATTCTGGAGCTAGAGGATCTAAACAACAAATTAGGCAGTTGGCAGGGATGAGGGGTTTGATGGCAAAACCATCAGGTGAGATTATGGAAACTCCTGTAGTTGCGAACTTTAAAGAAGGGTTGAATGTTTTTGAGTATTTCATTTCTACTCACGGAGCTCGAAAAGGTTTGGCTGATACGGCGTTAAAAACTGCGGACTCTGGATATTTGACTCGAAGATTAATTGATGTTGCTCAAGATGTTGTTATTACTCAATCAGATTGTAACACTTTGGGCTATGTAACAGTAAGTGATCTTAAAGAGTCTGGTGAAATTATTGAGCCATTAGAAGATAGGGTTTTCGGTCGCATTCTTGCAGAAGATCTTAAGGATCCTGTAACAGGAAAATTGATTGCTCGTCAAGGTGATTTAGTTAATAATAATGTTGTTGAGGAAATTAAAGAATCTGCGGTAACTCATGTTGCTGTTAGGTCTGTTATGACATGTCAGACCAAACGAGGTATTTGTGCTAAATGTTATGGTATGGATTTATCATCATTAGAATTAGTTGATGTTGGGACAGCAGTTGGAATTATTGCGGCTCAATCTATTGGTGAACCAGGCACACAGTTGACAATGAGAACATTCCATATTGGTGGTACAGCTAGTGGTTTGGTTGAACAAAACTTTTATACAGCACAAACAACGGGAACGGTTCGTTTTAAAGATGTTCAAGTGATTAAGAATCATGAAAATATTCCTACTGTAATGAATCGTAAAGCAAGAATAGCAATTGTTTCTGATGATGGTCGTGAATTAGAAGAATTTGAAATTGAATATGGATCTCGTTTAGAAGTCAAAGATGGCGAAAAAGTTAAAAAAGGCCAAAGAATTGCTGAATGGGATTTGGAAAAAGTAATAATGACCGAATATCCTGGGAAGGTTAAATTTATTGATTTAATCGAAAATGTTACTTATCAAATTCAATATAACGAAGAAACTGGTCGATCAAGAAAAACAATTCTTGAAAGAAGAGATGAAAAAAGACAGCCTTGTATTGCAATTTTAGATAATCAAGAAGATGAAATAGCTCGTTATTATCTTCCAACAACAGCTGGCTTGTACGTTGAAGATGGGGAGGTGGTAGGAGCTGGTGACATTTTAGCAAGACTCCCAAGAGAAGAAAAACGAACAAAAGATATCACGGGTGGTTTGCCACGAGTAGCAGAACTATTTGAAGCTCGAATACCAAAAGACACGGCTGTTATTAGTGAGGTAGATGGGGTTGTTAAATTTGGTGGTCTACACAGAGGCTTACGTCGTATTACTGTTACAACAGAAGAAGGTGAGGCCTTTGAATACAATGTTCCTCGAAGCAAGCATTTAAATATTGAAGATGGTGAATTTGTTCGTGCTGGTGATGCATTAACGTCTGGTGTGCCAAACATTCATGATATTTTAAGAATTCTTGGGCCAGATGAATTACAGAAATATTTGGTTAAAGAAATACAAGAAATTTATAGATTGCAAGGTGTGGAAATTAATGATAAGCATATTGAATTGATTGTTCGTCAGATGCTTAAAAAGATGCGAATTACTGATGCTGGAGATACTAATTTTGCAGTTGGTGACAGGATTGAAAAGATGCACTTGCAAACTATAAATAGATTAATGGTAAAAGAAGGCAAGAAAATTGCTACAGCAAGGCCTATTTTGATGGGTATTACAAAGGCTTCATTAGGGACAGAAAGCTTTTTCTCTGCTGCATCTTTCCAGGAAACAACAAGGGTTTTAACAGAGGCTTCAGTTGTAGGACAGGTAGATTATCTTTACGGCTTGAAAGAAAATGTTGTAATTGGTAGACTAATACCAGCCGGAACAGGTATTCCTTCCTTTAGAGTAAAGCATCTAGGGGAAGATGTTTCTGATCTTGAAAAGCAGGCTAGGGATGAAGAAGAGATGGAAAT
>CAZFDQ010000214.1:0-6740 GCA_964518205.1 uncultured Pseudomonadota bacterium
ATAACTGTTTGTTCGAATTTCTTCATCATGTCTAAAGATTGCATTACTATTATTGATAATAAATTCTGTTGGCGTATTAGAATATTCCAAAGATCCATCAATATTTAACACATCCAAACTGGAATATGGCAAAACAGATCTTTGATGCCAACCAACAAGATCTCCAGCATGTGCAATACTTGATCCAGGTTTTAATTCAATCGTCGAACTTCTATTTGTAAACTCTATCGAAGCATTAAGTTGCAACCCCCAAAATATCAAAAAAAGGTAAAATAAATTTCTCTTCAAACTTCTCATACCAAATCTCACTTTCTCTTTTTAACCCCTTACTCTTATAAAACTCCTTTTTACCAAAATAACTTTTATTTTATAAAATTTTCTAAAATTTATTATGATACCTGGAAAGTTGTTTTACGACCAAGTATAACTCTTGCACCAGATAAAACTCTCATATCCGCACCATCACCATAAAATGTATTATCTCCTGTAATTTCTACTTTATTTTCAAAAAGAACCATGCCATTATTTACAGTCAAGTCAGCACCCGCCATGTCTACAGTACAACCATTAAAATGCAAGATTGAAGATGCATTTGGACTAAACGTTCCATCATTCACATCAAATGTTGTTCCATGATCAAAAGATAAAATTGAATTTGCTTGAGGACTTATTGTCCCGGAATTAAAAACAAAGCTGTAGCCTTTTCCTGTAATCACATTTGTTCCATAAAGATCAACTAACCCTGTCTCGACCTCAAAATTATCTATAAGTTCAATTACAACATCATCCAAAATTAACTTACTACCAGCATTTCCCCATGTAATTGAGTTAGTGTCTACTGTTCTTAAAACAATATTTCTTAATGTTAAAATTTTATCATTCCCGATAGCTAAACTTTGACTATTAAAATCCAAAACATTGCCTTGTCCATTTATAACTAAATCGTTTGAAATATTAACAGTTCCACCTATTAAAGTTGTACTTCCAGTTAATACAAGAGAATGAGTGTCACTATTTTCATCTGTTCCCCTAATAGAACCGCTTCCACGAATTAATATTCCACCACCTAATAAAATATCAGTTGAGAGCGTAAGAGTATATTCTTCTGTTCCATCATTTAAATTTATTCCAGTACTTCCTCCTTTAGTAGCAACTAATGGAGCGCCAAATGTTGCATCACCATCTAATGCTATTCCATCTAAATACCAAGCATATTCAATATTTTTTCTATTTACACTCTTCTGACTATCATAAAAATGAGGTATAAAACCAATTGCGCCAAGATGCGAATGTAACACAAGAATCACTAAAGAAAGTAATAGTTTTCTTTTAAATGCTTTCATTATTATTAATTCTCCTAACCAAATCTTTAAACACCAACTCTAAAAACCTTCAATCAAACAAACCCGCACCCCTGAGCTTGTCGAAGGGTTGTGCGGGTTTGTTTATTCTTAAATTAGAACTCTATTCCTAATGCCAAGTTGGCATGTATCGTTTCTGGAACATTTATTCCAGCGAATGTGTACATCAAACCGGTTCGAAGTCTTGCTTTTTCATCAAATTGATATGTAAAGTCGCAACCAAGTTTATGTTCAAGTTGATGTGTATTTTCTTTTAATGAATCAAGGTTCCAATCAGATCTTTGCAGATCTCCAGAAATATCATCTTTCCATTTTGCTCTAAAATCATAATAGAAATCAAAGAATGCACGGCGGAAAATAAAGCTTTCTATCATGTTTCCAAGACGCAAACTGACTTGCGGGCCTGGTTGAATTCTGACTTTTCTTACGTTGTCTGCAAATGCAGGAATTGTTGTATCCCATTCGGAGAATGGAGTGCTTGCTTTAAATTGAACCTTATCACCATGCGCCATGATATCTTTTATATTTGTCTTGTTAGTCGAATCTATAGATATTGTATTACCAATTGTTCCACTAAATTCAACTTTTTTAGGGATACGTCTGTTAACATATGCATACCAATTATAATCAAACTTCAAAAATGCGTGAGGATTGAAGTAACGACGTTGTTTGTTGAATAATGCAGAACCATAAACTGAGAACTGATGGAATCCACCACTTCCAAGCTCTGGAGCCCATAAACGTTTTTGATTTGCTTGTTTTGCAGTTGGAATAGAAGCTTTGAAGCCAACTGCAAGTTTTTCAAAATATCTTGAGTTAACTGTAAAATTCATAAACGCTGCAATATCACCTATTCCTGTAGCACTCGATTTTGGCTCATAACTCATGCCCTTAGGTTCAAGAACATAATTCAATGTTTCTTTTAACATTGTATACATGCTACCAGTAACATTTGAATCCAATTTTAATTTATGTGCTTTATAAACCAGAGGGATTTGAATTCCAAAAGTAACGTCTTTATCTTTTATGTTTCTGCAATAATCTAAAGATAATTCCCAATCTTCAGATTCGGCTAAGAATAAAAGGTTTTTATTAGCATAAACATTTCTTAATCGACTGAAATCCTTATTTAATTGTTGATCTACCGTACCAGCAGTATTCAACTTCAATGCCAACAAAATATCTTGGAAATTAAACGAATCTTCACCAAATGCTAATTTACTCAGATCCATGCCACTGCCATTATTAGAAAAAGCACTTGTTGCATAATCATAATTTGCATTTACTTGAAAAAGATCTTTGTGGTATTCAGGCCAAAGAGCTGCAAATGGCCATGATGGTTGTTTGTAAAGGTCTGCATACATTCCATCTGCATAATCTTTTTCAACTTCGGCTCTATTTATTTTTTTCCAATTAGCCATTGCATCTTTGCGTTCAAGCTTGCGCAAACGTTTTTCTTTTACCATAATTTCTTTGCGCAGATTTCTTGCTTCTTCTGTTTCTGCAACACGCTGTGCATAATCTTGACGTTGGCATTCTTTTCGTTCTTTACGCCCGGCTTCCATTTCTGCTCTTTGCTTAGCAGTAAGTTCTTCTTTTTCTAGTCGCTCAATCTTTTTCTCTTCTTTATGGAATATTTTGCCAAGATACTTTTCAAGCATTCCTTTTTCTTCATGCTTTTCTAATTTCTTATCAACTTTGGCTTTTTTCTTTTCTTTCTTGACTGCTTCTTTTTCAGCTTTTTTTCTCTCTTTTTCTTGTTCTTTTTCTCGTGTAATTCTTTCTTTTTCAGCTTCTTGGCGTTCTTTTTCTAATTCTTTTTCTACATCTGCTCGTTTTTTCTCTTCTATTTTTTGTTGTTTTTTAGATTCCTGTTCTCGCCTCGTCTCTTCTTTTTTAGCTTTTTGTTCGCGTTTCTTTTCTTTTTTCTTATCTTCGCGTTCAATACGTTTTAATTCTTTTTGATACCACTTTTGTTGTTTTACTTCTTCTCTATCAATTCTACCATTCTCTTCTTGAGTATCCTTCTTCTTTGCACATGCCGACGCCGATAAAAGCAACGCTATGGCAAAAAAGCACAACATGAATCTTTTCATCATATACTACTCCCTTTACTCCGTACTACTTTTAAAAAATCCCCTTTTTAACTTACAAGACGCGTACCGTCTAACTGATAAACAACACGTCTGCCAGCACTATTTGTTCCATAAACTTTTGTACTATCATCACTATTAATTACATCACCAGTTGTTATTGCAACTTTATTTCCATTTTTTAATCTAAGCATTTGCGTTCCAGTAGGATCAGTAAAGACTGTAGCATATGAAAGAGTTGGAACCTCATTAACCAATCTTCTTACAAGATCAGATGCTTTAATACCAGCAACAGAAGTATCAAATAAAACTTGAGTAGATGTTGATTGTAATTTGCCTATAAAACTTTGATCGTAATAACCTACAACAGTAGCTGGTTTTGATAGATATTCAACCATACCATCACCAACTATATGCCCCTGAATACTCTTCCAAATAGTTAAAACATCTTTACGCTCATCATCGTTAGCAGCAAGTGTTAGTTTTCCTTGGGAATGTAAAAATAACTGCCCAGCAGGACTAAAGATTAATTCTCTTAAGTTTCCTAATTGTTTTTCTCCATTCAAAGCATTGATTTCAAATACACCATTCTTACCAATAGCAATAATTCCATCTTGTTCAACATCAATTCTTGTTGTTGCTAATTGCATTGATAAACGTGCATCGCCAAGACTAGAACTTGTAGGAGCTTCAACAAGAACCATTCCTGTACCCAAAACCTTTAAATCAATATCATCACGAGTAGAAACACCAAATTTCAAAGACCTTCCCTCGCTTATACTAAGCTTTGCTGTATCGGCAACAACAACTTCACCAATTCCAGCAAATGTTAAAGGTGTTGTTGCATCTGCACCAGGATCTAATATTGTAAGATCTTTTAAAACAAATGAAGGCTTATGACCAGTTGTACCTTTTAAATTAATTCGGTTACCATCACTAAATCTTACAATACCTTTACCTTCAAATCTCAGTTCAACATCTCTTTCAAGGTCCAGAACAACATTTTCTCCAAATACAATCTCAGGAATTGTGGATCCCGTTCCTTCTAATTTAAATATAAGTTCGGAACCCGCTTTAAATAACAAATCACCATTTATTGTTAACTTTCTAGGAACATGAATCTCATTACCGCTTGAAATTACATTTATAATGTCATTGTCTTTAAGTGTAACATCTTGATCATATCTAAGTTTTAAAATACCTGCATTGGTTAACGTAAGATTAAGATCTTCATCAGGCGAAACTGAAAATCTTGTTGCTGTTGAACGATATAATGAAACATTTCCCTTGGCCTCTGACATATGAATGTTGTTAACTTCATAAAAAGCATTAACTTTTCCTGTTGGAAGTTGCACTTCTCTGCTTACAACTTCTTCAAAACCTTGCATATCAATAAATTCATCTAACTCATCAAATTCATCCAAATATTCGCCATCTCTTGTTGGACGAGGACGCAGACGTGGTTTTGGTTTTGGTTTTGATGCTGATGGTTTTGAACTTAATTGATGATTTATTTTTGGACGTATATGTTGCTTAGGAGTTTTATTCCGTCTTTCGCGTTCTTTTTGATATAACAAATGCAATGCTGTTATATAATTTCCTGAAGATCTTAAAACTTCAAACGGTTCTTCAATTTTACGAGATAATGTTTGGTATACAGATTGAATTGGTACATAATTAAGATCTTGTAAAGCCTCAAGTTGTTCAACTTCTACTATAAATGGTTTTGCGGGTTTTTCACCTATTGATGGATCATAATCTGTTGGATCATAAAAATCCCAAATAGGATCACCTGTAATTTCTAAGTGTCTACCACCTAAATAAGCATTTCCTCTAGCAACAAAAGCATTAGAATCATTGTGAATTGTTAATACTGCATCATCAAAAATCAAACGTCCCATTCCAGCAAACGATGTTAATTTAACAACACCATTACCAAAACGAATTGTTGGTTTTTGACCTGCCCACCAGTCATCTTGAGTTCCGATTCGTTCAGTTAAAAGGAAATCTATATGTAAAACATTTTCACCAAAATCAGCAAATAAAATTTCCCCTGTAAATTTAATGTTATTTTTCAAGATACGTAATTTGTTATTCAAACTATCTGCAACAAAATGAAGATCATAAGTTTCAAAAACGTCATTCTTAAGATTTTCATCCGTATCAATAACAAGATCTATATCTCCAACATCAACAGAAGCATCACCCATCAAACCAATGGCTCCAACATATGGTGCATTAAAATTATACGTAATGTGTTCAATTCCAACTAAATTAAGATTCTGTAAACAAAGAGTATGATGACGAATATTTACCAACTTAATTGAATTTCGATAGTCAAGATTTGCATTTTCTCTGGCTATTACATTTGCTTCTTCAGCTGTTAACGTTGCTTCTGTTTCTAAAATTCGTTGCTCATATTGTGTAACTACATTTTCTGGAGCTATATAAACATCTGGATCTGGCCAAATGTTAAATTGTTTAATTCCATCAACTCCACGAATACAGAATGTATGTGCAACTTCGTCTCCAGCACCAGGCTCATCATGTGGATCTACATCATCATCGCATTCTGCCGATGCATCTAATGTTAGCAAACCTTGAGAGAATGTTATATTTTCACTCAATCCAAAGACAACGTTTTCTCCTATCTTAATCTGACCTTGACTAAAGTTTCCGTCATTATCATAAGCATATTGTAAATTAAATGTTTTTGCGTTAATTCTATCAAGCTCAATATTCTTTAATGTTACAGTTTTACCTGGATTTACAACAAACTGAGATTGTTTTGGATTTGAGAATACCAATTCGGCACCTCTTCCATCTATTACTAAATCATCAGCTATCTCTATTACTTGATGAGGGTGAATATGAATACTTTGATCCAAATAAAGATCTTGTAATAATGGCTCCCTGGTCAACCTTGTAGATTTGGATGAAAGAGCTTGAGATCTATCACAAACTTCTCTAATTGTTCCAGAATTGATTAAGTCTAAATTTCCCTGTGTAAGGTTATATGCAACATAATCAGTCTGCCAATAGTGTCCAGCATATATTGGCAATGGAGCCTGCAATTGTCCTGGATCAGCCCAGTCTGCATCGTCTATTGTATCAAGCCACAATGAAACACCGTCAACTTTTAATAAAGAATCATTATTAAATGTCCAGTCATGATATTTTAATATGAATGTTGTTGGACCTTCCACATAATAAGTTCCTAGCGTAGTTGTATAATCATTAACCAATTCAATATCGGTATTAAAAGTTCTTACTTGTGAATTATCAT
>CAZFDQ010000215.1:0-25522 GCA_964518205.1 uncultured Pseudomonadota bacterium
TGCGTCAGGATTGATAGATTCATTTTTTGGTAAAAATAAAAAAGAAAAAGTATCAAAAAAACAAGAGGATGGCATACCTCAAAAAGAAAGTCGCAGGAGAGAATATTCTATTGGTTGGAACAAACAGCTTATAAATGATGCAATAGGTTGGTTAAAAGAGATGTTTGAAACCATGAAAATTAAAACAAACTTTAAATTTAAATTTGATCAGAAATTATTAAATATTTATCTTGATAGACGCATTTTAAAAGATGCAGAAGAAGAAAAACTATTTTTTATAAGTATATCACATCTTTTGATGCAATTTTTAAAGCGTAAACATAAGAAAAAACTTAAAAATTATTATCTAATTATAAATTCTCAAACAGTTGGAACAAATGGAGCGAAAAAATAGTGTTATTCTAACTAGTGATGAAGCACCAATAATTGCGCTATGTACCCCTAGGGGGAGTGGCGCTATAGCACTATTGCGTTTGTGTGGTATTAATGCTGTTGAAATTGCAGAAAGTTTAGCAAAACTTTCTTCAGGTAAAAAATTAACTCAAGCTTCATCGCACACTATTCATCATGGCCATGTTGTTGCATATGATGATCAAGAAAAACGGATTGATGAAGTTTTGTTTTTATTAATGCATGGTCCAAAAACATTTACAGGCCAAGATACTATTGAGATTAGTTGTCATAATAATCAGTTTATTATTCAGCAAATTATTGAACAAGCAATTTTGGCAGGAGCTAGGTTAGCTTTGCCAGGAGAGTTTACAAAGCGTGCATTTTTAAATGGGAAAGTTGATCTTATCCAGGCAGAATCCATCAATGAACTTATTCATGCGCAGACTGAAGTTGCACTAAAAAAATCGATGTCTCAATTGCAAGGAAGTTTATCATCTTTTTTATATGATATAGAAATTGGTTTGGTAGGGCTTTTAAGCGTTGTTGAGGGCAGTTTTGAGTTTTTTGAAGAAGAACATCAAGACTTAGACATCAACAAAATGATAAAAGAACGTATGGGTAGTTTGATGAAAAAATTAAAAGAAATGAAGACTAATTTTGCGCAGCAACAGCAGATTAGGCAGGGTATTAAAATTTCTATGATTGGTTGGGTTAATGCTGGAAAGTCTACTTTATTTAATGCAATTCTAAAAAAAGAACGAGCTATTGTAACAAATATAGAAGGAACAACGCGTGATAGCATTGAATCTAGTTTATATAGAAATGGCAATTTTTGGATGTTGACAGATACCGCTGGATTGCGTCAAACTAGCGATTTTATTGAGCAAGAGGGTATAGAGCGTTCTTGGCAACAGGCTGCGCAAGCTGATATAATTTTGCTTGTGATAGATATTTCAAAAAAATTAACTGAAAAACAGTTAGAAATTTATAAGCAAATTGTTGAAAAATATCAAGATAAAACTATTATTGTTGCAAATAAATTAGATGATGAAAATCAGGAAGCTACAAAACAATTAAATTCAATTGTGGGGTCTGAAACTGTAAAGGTTTCGGCTGTTAAAAAAAGGGGAATTGAATTGTTAGAATCTATTATAGAAAATAAAATTCAAAAACTTTTTTCAAAATTAAAGTCTCCGTTTTTATTGAATCAAAGACAATTTAATTTAATAAGTGAATTAGAGCAAAATTTAGAATTTATTGAAAACAATAACAAAAATGTAATACAATACGAGTTAATAGCTTACCACATAAAGGAGATGCTAGAAAAATTATCCGAACTTACTGGCAGAAATGTTACAGAGCGAGTTTTGGATAGGGTTTTTAATGATTTTTGTATTGGTAAGTAAAGTGACAACTATAAAAGGGGTTTTGAGGGGGGACTAGAAGGTGAAAAAAGGTTTTTTTTGTTTGTTTTTATTGATTGCTTTAGTTTGTCCACTTATTAATAAAGCTAAGATTGTACAGCCTCGATCATTTAAACGATATCAAAATGATTTTTCTAAAACATATTCTAAATTTTTTAAGAAAGGTGATTTTAAACAAGATAAGCAAAAAAATGTTTGTTTTTGGCAAGAGCAAAATGTTAAACCGTTTACAGAATTGATTCTTTCATGGAATGCTTTACGACCTACAAATGGTAAATTTAATATTTGGGTTAACGTTTTACATCACAAATGGTCTGGTTGGTTTTTGCTTGCTGAATGGTCTGAAAAATCTCAACAAACCTTTGTAAATACCACAAACTCTCCCTTTGTGCATAAAAAACATGTTCGTTTAGAAGTGAAAAATGGAAGAAGAGCAACAGCTTTTAGGGTTAAAGTTGAAGCAAAAAATGGTGCAAATATAGAAGATTTAAAAGCTATATTTGCTTGTGTTTCAGACATGGATAAATTTCGAATAGAACAACCAAATTTAAAATTAGAAAGCATTAGAGTTAAAGGTGTCCCACGTCAATCGCAAATGGTTTTAAAACACCCTCGTTTTTTTGATATTTGTTCACCAACTTCCTTGAGTATGATTTTAGGATATTTTCAACATAGTTTATGCAAAAGTTTTATTGGAGGTTTAAAAGATTTTGTTCCTGAGTTTGCAGATAAGGTACATGATGATAGTTATCTTGATATTTATGGTAGTTGGCCATTAAATGTTGCACAAGCATTTGATTCATCATATGGAAAAGTGTTTTTTAGAGTTGAACGTTTAAATGGTTTTGAAGATCTTTATAAAAGATTACAGAAAAAAACTCCTGTAGCTGTTAGTGTTCGTGGACATTTAACTGGCGGGGCAAAAGTTTATGATAGCGGTCACTTTATTGTTATTGTTGGTTGGGATGCTGCTAGACGCTCTGTTCTTTGTATTGATCCAGCTTTTAAGAGTAGTAAACAAACTTTGCGAGCTTATAATATAAAAAGTTTTTTAAATGCTTGGGGGACTTCTAGAAATTTAAGTTATATCGCTATTCCTAATAAAAGTTAATATTATAGATTGCTATTAGTTGTATAACTCATTGTATATAATACTAATCTTAGTAAATGTTTTTTTTATTTTGTTCAATTTTTAATATTTTAGATAATTTTATTTGCAAAGCTTCTACAAATTTTTGAGCGACTGTTTCGATTATAATAAAATTTTGTTTTTTATTTTCCAAGCGCTTTGTTGATGGTGCATTGTGTCAAGAACATTGGTAGCAATTTTTTGTAGCCATTCAGGAAATATTTTATTTAAAAGATCATGGCTTTGTAATAAACTTAAAAATCTATATGGTTTTTTGTAAAGAAATTTCCTATGAATTTCTATATTAAACACATCAGAGAGTGTTTTTTTGTTAGGAATTAAATTTTGTTGGTATAACCAGTCAATTAAATTATTATACAGTTGTTCTATTTTTGCCCGATGGGGACCTGGTGAACATAAATCAGATGATACGTATTCACAGCTTGATGTTGTATATGGTCTATTATCCGGAGTGGGTATAACGACGATTCGTGATGTTTTTGGTGTGATGTGCTGTTTAAATGTTTGATGTAATTCAAAGAAAAGTTTATAAGCATAATTTCGAGCATGCATTTTGATTTCTTCTTGATTAGATTTAACAATTTGCGAAGGACAAATATTAAGAGGTAATTCCATTTGATTTTTAAGTGCTTTAATTATAATTGCAGGTATTGCTTCATGCAGATTTTTAAAAAAGTTATGATTATTAGGAAATAATAATTTTTTTACTTCTTTTAAAAAAACTACTTTGTCTTGATAGGTATTTATTATTTTTTTCCATTGTAACATTTCAATAGATATTAAAAGCTGAAGTGGAAATTTTAATTTAAACTGATTTATTTCTTTAAGTGGGTCAAAAGCTTCTTCTTTCTCTGGTAAATCTGAAAGAGTTTCGTGGCAGTATAAATCTATTTCATCAGGTTCTTGATTCATTCCAAATGCGTTTGACGAGATTAAAATAAATAAAATAGATAAAAGCTTTTGCATTAACATATTCTTTGATGTAATAAAAATTATTAGTTATTGTTACGGGGAGCTAATGCTAGCAAAAATTAATAAAAAGTAAAAGGCTTTATAAAATTTTTGTTAGAGCAAAGAGATAATTTTCTATTTAAGAGCAAAGTAAAAATTTCTTGTTGTGGCATAATAGTTGGGTTAAAAAATTCAATAACCAAAATGCCAAGCAACAAATACCTGTTTTTGAGAAACTTTTATAACAAAAGATCTCACAGCAAGCAGCGCCCCAAATGCTTGATATAACTTATAGACAAGTTTGAAACAAATTAAAGAGAGATGAAAAAAACGGAGCTGCGAAGAATTTGTTATGAACCTATTTCTAGGCTTGAACAAGATATGCATAGGCCTATTGATGGCTTTGATTTAGACAAAATCTTTTATTACAAGGAAGAGAGGGTTTTACAAAAAACAATTATCTGTTCCAAAAATAAAATTATTATCCACGAGTCACTTAATGGAGAAATATCTCTTTTTATTAGGGATTTAAGCTTTGTTTCAACGAGATTTTGGTTCGACCAGTTAAACCATTCGCGGAACTTTTTGCTTTGCTAAAACCGGAAATTTTCACTTTGATTTGACAGGCTTTATAAAATTTTTAACCAATCTTTAATTTCTTTTTCTAAGTTAGCGTCAACTTTATTGCCGCCACCTTGAATCATATTAGGGCTTCCACCTCCGCGCCATTCAAACTTTTCTTTCAATAATTTTGTAAATTCTTTTAAATTAACAGCATTTTGCCATGTTTTGCTCAAAAAGCCAAAAAAGTTTATTCGGTTTGGAGCTTTTGAATTTGGAGAAATTATAAAATAAAAACCAGGAGACTTTTTTTCTATTTCTGTAGAAATTTGTTTAAATGTGGTTCCATCCATATCATCAAGTTGTAAAAATAAAAATGGAATTTTTCCAACAGGAGTGACCGAATCCTGCCATATTGGGATTTGAACTTTAAAGAACTGTTTTTTAAGTTGTTTAATTTCACTCAATGCATATTGTAAGTTTTCTTGTTGTTTCTCTATAGCTTCTAAAATTTTATCTGGTTTTGCTTTAAATTGTTTACCTAAAGTTTTTGTTAAATCAAAACTTTGCTGGAAAACTTTTATAGATTGAGGCCCACTGACTGCTGTAATGCGGCGTGTTCCTGTACTTAAAGCAACTTCGTTTTCAATTTTAAAGCACCCAATCTCTCCAGTACTTTCAACATGTGTTCCTCCGCAAAGTTCGGCAGAAAAATCTGGAATTTGTACAACACGAACCTGGGATGGATTATATTTTTCACCAAAAAAGGCCGTAACTCCTGCTTCTTGAGCTTTTTTTAATGTTGTATAAAAAATATTTAGTTTTACATTTTCTTGAATTTTGTTGTTTACAATATCTTCTACTTGCGCAACTTCTTCTTTTGTTAAAGCTTGTGGATGATTAAAATCGAAACGCAGATATTTATCATCCACAAACGAACCTGCTTGTTTTATATGTTTGCCACAAACGTGAACTAAAGCTTCTTGTAATAAATGTGTTGCGGTATGATTTTTTTGAGTATTAATTCTTTTATAATAATCAACTATACAGGTAACTTTATCTTCTACATGTATTTTAATAGGTTTTTCTTTTAGGGAAATTTTAACTGCTATGGCTGGATTTTCAGGTTTATCAGATTTATAAAAGCCAATTATTGGATGTGTTTCATCTTTAATTTTTATCCAACCTTGGTCACTTACCTGACCGCCGCTTTCAACATAAAAAGGAGATTGCTCTGTTACAATCCAAATATTATTTTTATCTTGATGCACAAAGTTTACTTTTGTTTCAACTTCTAAATTTTTGTATCCAACAAATTTTGTTGAAATTGCATCAGGTATTTGAGTTTTTTCTTTCTGATCTTTTATTTTTTTGCCAGATTGTTCTTTTTGTTTTTGCATTTCAGACTCAAAACCTTTTGTATCTAACTTAAAACCTTTTTCTGTTGCGATCACTTTAGTCAGTTCGGTTGGAAAACCGTAAGTATCATAGAGTTTAAATATTTGTTTACCAGAAAGTTCTTTTTTATTTTCTTTTAAATTTTTTTCAAAATATTTTTCAATAATGTCTTGGCCTTGAATTAAATTTGTTGCAAAGCGTTCAACTTCGCTATCAAGTAGTTTTAAAATCAAATTTTTATTAGTTTTAAGTTCTTTGTAAGCAGCAGTAAAGAAACAAATAAATTCATTTGCCAAAGTTGTAAATAGTTTTTGATTATCAGTTAACTTTTGTGCAAAAAGAGCTGCTCGTCTTATGATTTTGCGTAAAACATATCCACGTCCGTCGTTTGATGGAGTACATCCATCTGCTATTAACAAAGAGCTTGAGCGAACGTGATCGCATAGAACATGAAAAGCAGCTTGAATTTCTTTTGAGCTTTTTGCATAATTTATTTTTGCTACTTCTTCTATTTTTTTTATGAGTGGAGCAAAGATATCGGTTCCAAAAACAGATTCTTTTTTCTGCATTACCATGCAAAGTCGTTCAAATCCCATTCCAGTATCAACACCTGTTTTGTTCAATGTTTTTAAGATTCCATCTTTTTGCTTGTCATACTGCATGAATACAAGATTCCAGATCTCAGCAAATCTTCCACAATCACAAGAGGGATCGCAGTTTTTTGTTTTACAACCAATTTCCTTACCATAATCAATATGAATTTCGGAACATGGTCCACAGGGCCCAGTATCTCCCATTTGCCAGAAGTTTTCTTTTTCCCCTAGGCGGTAAATTTTTTCGGGAGGTATTCCAATATTTTTATTCCATAAATTATACGCTTCGTCGTCTGTTGTAAAAACAGAGACAACTAGGCTTTCTGCTGGGAGCCCCATTTCTTTTGTTAAAAATTCCCACGCATATTCAATAGCTTCTTTTTTGAAGTAATCGCCAAAAGAAAAATTACCCATCATTTCAAAGAATGTTAGGTGTCTGTTGGTAAGTCCAACTTCATCTAAGTCATTATGTTTTCCGCCTGCGCGGACACATTTTTGTATAGATGTTGCACGGGTGTAATCACGTTTCTCTCTTCCCAAGAAGGTGTCTTTAAACTGATTCATTCCGGCGTTGGCGAATAAAAGGGTTGGGTCTTGTGCTGGAATTAAAGAAGAACTAGGAACAATTGTATGACCGTGCTTTTTAAAAAAGTTTAAAAATTTTTCACGAATATCGAAAGAATTCATATTACACCTGGCAAAAATTGGTTTTAAATCAATAAAAAACATTTAGTTGGTTTCATGATAGCATTTTTGGATATTTGGGTAAATTAGCATGTATGAATTTAGGTTTTTATTTGTTTAATTGTGGGTTATATTTCTAGTTAGAAGTTTTTAATTGTGGATGATTGATTATGAAAAAAACATTATTATTTATATTTTTATTTGTGTTTAACATGCAAGCGGCTGATTTTTCTGAACGTCCAGCCCTTGTTATGATTGACCCTGCTGGGCATGCCAAAAATATTGGTCGTAGATTAGTTGAAGGTTTTGAACGAGCGGAAACTTTTAAGTTTGCTGAAAAGTTACAAGAAGAATTGCAAAAGAAATATGCGGTTCGTCCAGTTTTAACACGTTATCCTGGAGAAGAGATAATAGATTTGCAAAATGCATCTTTTGCCAATAGGTTGGGCGTGGATTTTTATTTAAGCCTGCATGTTTACAGGGAAGAGACGGTAAAACCAAAGATGTTTATGTATCACTTGGTTTATAATCCAATGGTCGATTTGGCCCGTCGTACATTTGATCCGATTGGTTTTTTGCCTATTCATCAGGCACATTTTAGAAATATTCATAAAACTCGATCATGTGCTAATTATATGAAAAATATTTTAACAACACTACCCTACAAGAGGAGATTTGATTTTTATGGATATTATGGCCTTCCTATAAAATCTTTGTGTGGAGTTGTAGCTCCAGCGGTCGCTATTGAAGTTGGGATTTGTGAAGAAGATAAATGGAAGACCCTGGTGGATCCTATAGTTGAAAGTTTGGCTTTTTTAGGGTATAACTAAGACCGCTAGGGGGATTTTATTATGAACGACATATTAATTGTTTTTGGTTCAAATTACATCTCATATTTTTGGTTGATTGTCGGTTTAATATTTTTATTTGTAGAACTTGCAACACCAGGGCTTTTATTTTTTATTGCCTTTGCTGTTGGCTCTTGTTTTGCATCAGCAATGGCATTTTTAGATTATACATTTGCAACTCAATGCGTTATTGGTCTTATAGTATCAATAATTTCTTTTTTTATTATACGTTATTATTTTGTTGTTAAGGATCAAAAAAGAGTACATACAAACGTTGATGCGTTGGTTGGCAAGCAAGGTGTTATTATAAAAAGAATTGAACCTCTTAAAATTGGAAGAGTTAAAATTAAAGGAGAAGAGTGGGCGGCTCAAGTTGAGGGTGATGTGGTTTGGGAAGTTGGTGCGGTGGTTGAAGTTGTAAGAGTTAAGGGAAATAGGGTTATTGTTAAGGGATAGGATTTTATAGAAGCATTAGTTTGAAATTAAAGTTAGTGATGACAATAGTAGGCAATATTGATTGTTTGTTGTAGTTAGGTATGATGATTGTGTGCCTGTGAATGAGTTGTAAATTATGATAAGTAGTGTTGTCATCCCGGCCTACGAGCCGGGATCCACAGTAATATAATAATGTAGGTAACTTTTATAATTGGATATTGTTTATTAATTGTTTGGATCCTGAAGTAAGTTCAGGATGACAACTCACTGAATATAGTGTTAGTTTTTAAAAGAACACAACATGGTTAAATAAAATTAAATATATTATGGAAAAGGGTTAGTATGATAGCAACAGCTATAAGTGGTTTTTTTGTATTTTTTATAATTCTTGTAATCTTTCTTTTAATTGTTTTAGCAAAAGCAACTTATATAGTAAAACAGTCAGAAGTTATAATGATTGAAAGATTAGGAAAGTTTCATAAAATTTTGCAGTCCGGTATTCATTTTGTAGTGCCGTTTGTAGATCAGCCTAGAAAAGTTTTTTGGACTTTCATAAAAGAAGATCCAAATAGAAGACATATTTATCGTTATACAGAACTTGTTGAGCGTATAGATTTACGTGAAGCTGTTTATGATTTTCCGAAACAAAATGTTATTACAAAAGATAATGTAACAATGGAAATTAATGCATTACTTTATTACCAAATTACAGATCCAATGTATGCTGTTTATGAAGTAACAAATCTTGGCCAAGCGATAGAAAAATTAACACAAACAACATTAAGAAATATTATTGGTTCTATGGATCTGGATGAAACTTTAAGTTCTCGTGATATGGTTAACGAAAAGTTGCGTGAAATTTTGGATGAAGCAACAGATAAGTGGGGTGTTAAAGTTAATCGTGTTGAATTGCAAGAAGTAAACCCTCCAATTGATATTAGAACTGCAATGGAAAAACAAATGCGTGCAGAACGTGATCGTCGTGCTTTAATTTTAGAGGCTGAGGGTAAGAAGCGTGCGGCAGTTTTAGAAGCTGAAGGTGTTAAGCTTGCAAAAATTACTAAAGCAGAAGGTGAAGCCGAAGCAAGGCTTGTTACAGCAAATGCTGAGGCTGAAGCAATTCAAATGATTCAAAAATCTGTTCCAAATGCTGATCCGTTGCCATATTTGATTGCATTAAATTACATCAAAGCATTACCTGAAATTACAAAAGATAAAGAGGGTAAATTGATTTTAATGCCTTATGAAGCAAGTGGAGTGATGGGGTCTTTGGCAACAATAAAAGAATTATTTAAACAGTAAAAAAATAAAGGGGGCAAATTTTTGCCCCCTTTTATACTCAAATTTTATTGTTCAACATCCAAATAATACTTGGGCCACGCGCCCTTTATATAAAAAGTGTTCATTATGGGGTCATCATATATTTTTTGTTGTTCATTATTAATGTAAAAACTACTTCCATCTTCTTCTGTATAAATAGTCATAAATTCAGCAGGATCGCTGTTTGTTTTTCTGATTTTTAAGCTATGTAAAATCCATGTTATTTCTTTATCTTCTTTTGTTTCAATCATTTTTCGGTAAAAATTTTTTATTGTTTCATTAGAAATTCGGATCCAGTCGTTAGAAGAACATTCTATTTTTGAAGAGTTTTGTTTTTTATAGCAGGTACAGACCATTACATCTTCATCACTTTTGTTTGTTAGTTCAAATTCTTCATATCTGTGTATTTCTGCACTTATATGATTTGAAAATAAGAAAGTAAATATAAAAATATTTAGCCAAAATTTTTTCATGATGTTCCTTATTATTTTCTAAATACTATTTCAGATTGTTCTATTTTCAAATGATATTCTTTTTCTTCAGGTTCAATTTTTATTATTGTTTCTTCTGATGGAGTTGGTGTTGTTTCTTTTTGATCTGGTTGTTCTGTTGGGGGTCCCATTTGTTCTGAAGTTGGAGTAGTTTCATCTGGCATACCTTCTGTGGTTGATGGCATATCTTTTGGTGTTTCCGGAGTAGGGGCTGGGGGCATTTCTGCAGGTTCTTGTGAAATTTCTTCTGCGGGTTCTTTGGTGACTATATCGCTTTCCATTTCTTTGGTGTTAATTATTACTTTTGTGATAGCAAAATTTTCTTTTGGGTCAGGGATTTTTAGTTTTTGTTTGCCAATTATGATGTAGTTGAGGTTATCTTCCTGCTCATTCTCTGCCATAAAAACTTTTTCTTCATCGGCATTTAATATGATTCCGGCTGTCCCAATAATGCCTTCGCCTTGTGCCCCTAAACCATAACCACCGATAACTGTAAGTTGATGATCGGTTCCATTTTTTACAGGAATTCCATAGATAGCTTCTTTGGCGGAATAATTCTGCACAAACAAGATGGTAGAAAAGATTGTTGCCAAAACTAAAAATTTTTTCATGAAATCCCTCTCAATAAAAAATCCTTTTTTGATGGTTACTCAATAGCTCCTTGTCTTATTGTATAAGCTATTTTGTTTGGATTGTTTCTTGCATTGAATAAACCTGAATATTTTGAATCTATTTCGGTATTATTTTGGTTTGCTGTTATTTGTGTTATTTCATAAAGATTAGAGATTGTAACATTTTTAGTGGCTGTGGCTTGTACATTTATTATTATTTCGCTCGCTGATCGTTGTACGGCTGTTTTTTTGTATTTTATTGCAACAGAGATGTCTTGATTTAAGTTGTTTGTAATACTTATTATTTTGTCTGGGTAAGTTTGTTGTCCATAACAATTCCAATTTAAACCAACCAAACTCAAAATAGCCGTCAAAAATAATAGTTTTTTCATGACTTTCTCCTTTTTTTTAATTTTATTTATCTTTACACTTTTATAATATATGTTTTGATTATCAAATAGCAATAGTTTGTTTGTTTTAATTAGGTGGTATTTTAAGTAGGAGCTGGTTATTTAGTTTGTATTTGGAATAATAGAGGGGGGTTGAATTGTTTGTGAATTATTATAGAGGTGTCGTCATCCCTTACTATGAGACGGGATCCAGATATTTAATTGTTCTTTGTTTATTATATTTGCTTGATACATCAATATAAAATCAAATATAAATGAACTATAAATCCTAAAAAAATGGGCAAACCAAAGCTTGCCCATTTTTTAGTTCTAGTAATATGTTCTATTTCTTCTGCATTTTTTTATAAAGCATAATTGCTAAAAAAGCAATTCCAAGAACTATTAAAATTATTAAACTCCACTTAATAATTCCGGAAAACATAAACCAACCTTTAAAGCGTCCCCAAGTGTTGCGCATTCCTCGCATTCCACCCATTCCATAGCCTTGTCCTGAACCTCCTTGTCCTCTTTGAGAAAAAAGGCTCAAGGGAAATATGGCGAAAATTGTTGATAATATAAACAATGCTTTATTTTTTATTTTATTGATCATAGTTTTCTCCTTTTTTTTAATAGAACTACAATACTACTTCTTACATCTTCATTATATACTTGCTATTTGTCTATTTGCAATAGTTTTATTGTTTTGGATAATTTACGATGGTAGCTTATGGCGAAATGGTGCGCATAGTCGCGTAATGATATTAAAACTTGGCCAGCGTAGGTTTGTAGGTTTAGCTTTTTGCCTTCGGGGATTTTTACAGAAAATACGGTTTCTTCTCGTTTTGCAAGACTTATAAAATTTGCTTCGGAAAAAAGATCTTTTACGGCATTAAGTTGTCCTTTGCCGCCGTCAATTAAGATAAGATCGGGTAACTCTGATTTATTTTTGTATCTTCTTTTTACTATTTCACGCAAACATGCGTAATCGTCTTGATGTTCAACGGTTTTTATTTTAAAACGTCTGAATTTATCTTTGTCTGGTTTACCATCTTTAAAGCGGATACAAGATCCAACCATAAACATGCCTTGTTTATGTGATATATCAAAGCAGTCTATTGTGTGTGGTTCGATGTCTAATCTGAGAAGATTTTTTAATGCTTTTGGAATAGTTTTTTGTTTTTTAATTTCTTGTTTGGCATGTATTTTTGCAAGCTTTATCAAGCTTGCAAAATGTCCAGATTTTGGTTGTTGAACAGTTACTTTGTGTTCTTTATTGCCTGTGATCCGAAGCCTTGCTGTGCCCGCCGGAGCCTTGTACGAAGGCTGGGGCGAAGGATTATTCCATTTTTGTAAGAATTGTTCGAGTAGTTTCTTGTCTTTGATTTCAAAGTTAGAAAGAATTGTATTTGGACATGAATGGTTTTGGTAGTAGCTGGTTAAGTATTTGAGGGGAAGTTGTTCGTTTGTATCCGTTCGACTACGAGATTTTATCTCTTCGTTCAGAATGAACGGATTTTGGGTTATTTTTGTTTTTATAGTCCGTTCGCCCTGAGTGGAGCAACGCGAAATCGAAGGATGCGAACGGATTTCATCTAACAAAAAATAAAAAGCATACTTTTTACGCAAAGCGCTATTTTTTTCAGTAAAAACAAACAAAACTTTTTTATCTGGAGTTAAGATCCAAATATCTTTATCGCCCAAGCTTTTAATTGAAGATTTTGTAGAAAAGTTTGTTTGCAAAGATTCGAACACATTTTGAAATGCTTTGTAGTACTCATGTAACTCTTTTGATTTTTCAAAATTAAGCTTTTTATTTTCTTTTTCAATTTCTTGTTCAAGGTGTTTTAAGAAGTTTTTATGACCTTTTTTTAATGCAAGCTTTGCAAGTTCTAATCGTTGTATGTAAGCATTTTTGTCAAAGTCGGGACGGCAGTATCCTGCGCATATTCCCATATGATAATCAAGGCATCCATTTTCTATTTTTTTCTTACAAAGCTTTAGTTTGAAAGTTTGAATTAAAAAATCATACACTTTTCGGGCTGGTGTTTTTTCTAAGAATGGGCCAAAGTAGACACCTTTTTCTTTTTTGTTTCTAATAATTTTTAGTTCAGGTAATTTTTTGGGAGGAGTTGTTATGAGAATGTATAAAAACAGTTGTCCTGTTTTGAGTAATATATTAAATTTTGGTTGATTTGATTGAATTAGCTGTGCTTCCAGCAGCATTGCTTCGAGTTCGTTTTTTGTAGTGATAAAATCAATTTTTTGGCTGCTTTCAATAATTGCACAGGCCTTTTTATTGGTATCTTGTTTTTGAAAATAACTGGCAACACGTTTTTTTAGATTTTTTGCTTTACCGATATAAAGAATTTGATCATCTTTATCTTTAAATAGATAGACCCCTGGCTTTGCGGGTAATTTTTTGAAATCGGTAATGAGGTTTGAGAGGTTTTTATTTTGTATCATTTTTTATTTTAAATGTTTTTATTTTATAATCAGCATAAGTTGTTTTCTTTCTTAAAGCCCGAGGTTAAAAACCTTTATTCACATTCATGGATAAGATTGAATTTTTAAACATAGACCTTTAATTTACCTGTTTGTAAATTTTACCAGTTTTTGCTGCAAAAATAAAAATAATGGCAAAATATCTAATTTTTCAATTTACTATGTAAAAAAAATAGGTATATTTATGTTGTCGGAACAAGATATGTTTTATTTCAAAAAAAAGGATGACCATGCTTCATAAGTTTAAAATCCCTCTAATTGTGTTATTTGTTGGTTTAATTGGGCTATGGATTGGCAGTTCTGTTTTTAATTATTTTACTTATTCCATGTCTCCAGAAATTAAGTTGGAGGGAATAGATAAAAACGGGCATTACGCTGGATTGCTGAATTGCATAATTAAATCTAATAATGGTTATAAAGTTTCTGAGATTACAACTACATTGGATGGTAAAGAATTAGAGTTAAGTAAGGCAAAAAAAATAAATGCAAAAACATTCCAAATACCTTTTAGGCTTGATACATTGAATATGTCTAAGGGGCAGCATACATTACAAATAGAAGCGGTTGATTCTAGCTATAACCAAAACAGAACAAAAGAAAGTTGGGAATTTTATGTTGATAATGATCCTTTAAAAGCAGCTTTTCTAGAGACGGAATATAGGGTTGATCAAGGTAGAACAATTCATGCTAGGATACAAACAAATAAGAGTTTACAAAAGGCTCAAATTAAATTTTTAGAAAATGTTTATGATTGTTATCCAGAAAATGAGTATTCAAATGTTTACGAATGTTTCATTCCAATTCCTTGTGAGCAAGCATCAGAAGAGCATATGATAATGGCAGACCTTAGGGACTTTGTTAATAACTCGGTAAAACTTACAAGTAAGGCTGTTATTAACGCTGTTAATTTTCCAAAGCAACGTGGTTTTACTGTTGCAACAGAAAAGTTGGACGAAGAAAAAGAAGTTAGTATGAGCAATAGAATTCTTTCTGAAGCATTAGAAAAATGGCTAAAAGATTCTCCTCAAAAAAAATTGTGGTCTGGCCCGTTTGAAACTCCAATTGATGTTAAAAGAACAACAACGCCTTTTGGCGAAATTCGTACAAGTGCACAAAAAGGAAGATATTTACACAGTGCTGTAGATATTACCAATTATCCAAAGAGTGTTGTTTGGGCATCCCAAGATGCTAGAGTTATTATTAAAGATAGATATCTTTTTTCAGGTAATACTGTTGTGTTAGATCATGGTCTTGGTGTTTTTACTCTTTATTACCATCTAGAGGATTTTGCGGATATCGAAGTTGGTGATTTTGTTAAAAAAGGTAACCCTATTGGACGCTTAGGTATGACCGGTTATGCGAATGGTTATCATTTACATTGGGAATTACGCGTTAAAAATGTTCCGGTAGATCCAATTGAGTGGACCAAAAAGACTTTTTAATTATTTTACCTATTCATACTTTAGATATTTCTTGAAAGATTTTTTTTGTGATAAAAGATCTTGTGGCATGATGTTTGCCTTTGTTTTTTAAAAAATTAAAATAAAATTCTTTACTTTTTGCTTTTTTATTATTTAACTTATCCTAAGTTTGAAATAATAAAAGATTTTTGGAAAGGATAATACGGGATTTATGTCGAACCATTTAGGTGAGAATAAGTTAATAACAACCTTAGTTAGATTGCCACGATTTGCAAGGTTTTTAATAACACTTGCCATGCTCGCCTTCACTTCTTTAACTTGGTTCTTTTTTTCTTATCTTTCTTTAAATCAGGAAATAAATGGAGAGAATCAAAAATATCAAAATTATTTAGAACAAAAATTTATCTTGCAAAAAACTGTTAAAAATCTTGATCTTGAAAAAGTTAAAAATGAAATTTTAAGCAAACAACTCAAAAACAACCTTAAGGATGATGGTTTATTGCAGTCTGAGATGGATTTTGTTTTAAATTCATTAAACCAAAATAGTTTAGTTTGTTCTGAATTTGAACCTCTAGAAAATCTAGAAGATGAATTTTTTAGAGAAGAATATTATCAGTTTAGAGCGAGTGGTGATTTTAAAAATGTGGTATCGTTTTTAACAGATCTACAAAACTTTGGAGGTAGTATAAAGTTTAAAGATGTTCAATTTGTAAGAATAGGTAAAGATAAAATCTCAATAGTTGCAAAGTTAGGGATAGTCAATTTTTTGAGGGATGATGAGCAAGATACATGATCTTTTATTGATGTCTATTTCGTTTATAACACCTATCTGTTTAACGCAAAACTTTCAAAATCTACGAGACCCTTTTTCTCTTCCAACTCCAAAAAAATCAGATCTACAAGAAACTAAAAAAATCGATGATATAGATCAAATCAATTTAATTGGTATTACAAAAGTAAACGATAATGTTGGAGCGATATTGCAAAAAGGATTTAACCAGGAGGTTGTATTTTTGAATGAAAATATTTGGGGGTATAGGGTGGAGAGTATAAATGAAGGTTCTGTTATTATAAAAAAAGAAGGGAGGTTTATAAGGTTATCTGTAAAGTGAGTTTTTAAAATTCATATTTAGAAAAAAAGGAGAAAAAGGAGAAAGGGGAGGGGAGAAACGGAGAGTAGTAATGAAGCATATTCTTTCCTCTAGGATGGGTATATCTTTTTCCCGATTAATCTTATTATGTTTTTGTTCTTTAAATGCAACTTCTGCTTTTATTCCAAAACAAGAATATGACGTCTCGGACCTTCCCCCTTCTCCTTCTAATTTATTAAAGGAAGCGGGTAAGGCTCAAGATAAAAAAGAAAAACAAGAGATAGAGCAAATTATTAAACGTGTTATAAAAAGTTCAGATAAAGAACTAGAAGAGCAAGCAGAAAAGCTTGTAAGTGATAAAGATAAGTTAGCTCAGTTTTTAACTTTTTTGCCAAAAGATATTTTACAAGAAGAAGAGAGAGAAAAAGATTTAACAGTTTCAAAAGAGGTCAAAGATTTATTAGATCTTCAATACAAAGACCCCGAATTGTTGAGAAAAAATATTTCTCTTAAATTAAAAAATACGGATGTAAGACAAGCAATTGAGTTAATTGGCAAAACCGCAGATTTAGATTTTTTTATTGATCCTCGAGTTGGTGGAATTGTTAATAATATTCACTTAAAAGAAGTTTCTGTTGGTTCGGCTTTAAATATAATTTTATCTGGAAATAAACCAAAACTTGCATTAGTTAAAGATTTGGAAATATTTAGAATAGTTTTATTAAGCGATGCTATTTATCTTTTAAAAAATAGAGCTCAAGATTTGTTTGAACAGGATTTTGTAAGCGATTTTATAACAATTTATAATGCAAAGTGGTCAGAAAGTTTTAAATTACGTTTGGAAAAAATGTGGTTTGGTATTGTAGGTGAAGCGGCAGAAAAGGATGGGTATTTTTTAGTCTTTGATGATCATACAAAAAAAATATTTTTCAGAGGTCGTAAGTTACAAGTTCAAGATTTTAAAAAGTTTTTGCAAGAAGTTGATGCAAAAATTCCACAGGTCAGAATTGAAACTCGAGTTGTTATTGCAAGTAAAGATTTTGAAGAAAGTTTTGGGTTACAAATTTCAGGAATTTATAACAGAAGTGCAAGTGTTGCGCAACACAGTTGGGGCTTTGTTGGTGCAGGGCCGGTTTCAAGCGGGGGAAATGGAGATTTTCCGACTGGTGGTTTGATGGATTGGGCATTAAATATGTTGCCTTCTAGTGCTAATCAATTTTTAAATTTACCATTAATTTTTGGAGGAAAAGATTTAAATACACGCAGATTAAATCTTGTCTTAAACGCATCAGAAAATCAGAATGAAATTAAAACAATTCTAAAACCAACACTTTTGGTAAATAGTGAAGAACCGGCGGAAATTTTGGTTGGAGAAGAGGTGCCAATAGAAACAAGTGTAGAAGAAAAAATAGAAGGCTCTTTGCGCAATGTTAATACTATTAATTACAAAGATTTGGGAATGAAACTAAAAGTAAAACCCGTTGTGGCCCCTGATAATAATTCAGTTTTTTTGGATATTTATGTTGAAAATTCTTTTGTAAAAGACGCAACAACTTTTAATGCCAAGACATCAATTATTACAACATCTAAATCCAAAAATAGAGTTTTATTGAAAAGCGGTCAGACAACAATGATTGGTGGATTGATTAAAACAGATAAAAGAAAATATAAACAAGGTATTCCGCTTTTGCAAAATATTCCATTGCTTGGAAATTTGTTTAAAGGGTCAAAGCGGAGTGAGGGTGATTCGCAATTGATGATTTTTATTTCACCGACGGTTGTATAAATATATAAGTTAGGGGAAATGGATGGTTAAAAAGCTTATTTAAAGGGAGATTCTTTTCAAAACCTAATATTCTTGCTATAAGTCTTTATTGCTTTGGGGTGAATTTAATAAAAAGAATAGATCCTGAAATAATTTCAGGATACACAACAATAATACAATTTTTTTACAACTTTGGATTGGTTTATGCACTCAAAAATATTTTCTGCAACAACAATTGGAATTACAGCTCACCTGGTGGAAGTTGAAGCTGATCTTTCTATGGGGATGATCAATTTTTATATAGTAGGTCTTGCCGATAAAGCTATAAAAGAGAGTAAAGATAGAATTCGTGCTGCGCTTAAAAATAGTGGTATGCGGCTTCCCGAACGTTTAATAACCGTAAATCTTGCTCCGGCGAACTTAAAAAAACAAGATACGTTATTTGATCTTCCAATAACCGTTGCAATTTTGCAGGCGGCTCGCTTGCTTGATCTTTCTTCTGAATTTGTTGAAGAAACTTTATTTTTGGGTGAACTTTCTTTAGATGGACATATTCGTTCTGTTTGTGGAGTTCTTTCTATTGCTCACGCAGCTTTGCAGATGGGCAAAAAACGAATAATTGTTTCTAAAAAAAATACACAAGAAGCTAGTTTGATCAAGGGTATTGAAGTTATTGGTGTTGATAGCTTGGTTGATTTGGTAGCCTACTTAAGGCACGAAAAAGAGATAAAACCAACACCGTGTAGTTTTGATAGTTTTAAAAACTTAATTCAAAACCATCCGCTAGATTTTGACCAGGTAAAAGGTCAATGGCAAGCAAAACGTGCCCTACAAATTGCCGCTGCAGGACAACATAATATTGTATTTGTTGGTCCTCCTGGTTCAGGTAAAACTATGCTTGCAAAAAGGTTGGCAACAATTTTGCCACCGCTTTCTTTTGATCAAATTATTCAAACAACAAAAATTTATTCAATTGCAGGATTGTTGAATAGCGAATCCTTGGTTTTACACCGTCCTTTTCGCTCTCCACACCATACAATTTCTCAAGCTGGACTTGTTGGAGGAGGTTCCAATCCGCGTCCGGGAGAAATTAGTTTGGCGCACAATGGAGTTTTGTTTTTGGACGAACTCACAGAATTTAACAGATCGACTTTAGAAGTTTTGCGTCAACCTCTTGAAAGTAAAAAAGTTTTAATTTCTCGTGCAAGCAATTCCATCGAATATCCAGCAGCATTTTTGCTTGTTGCTGCATTGAATCCATGTCCGTGCGGTTATTATGGAGATAAGAAAAAAGAATGTGTGTGTACTTCGCAACAAATTCAAAAATATTTCAATAAGCTTTCGGGTCCTTTGCTGGATAGAATAGATCTTCATATAAATGTAGCATCTATTGATTATGATGATATAAAAGATGAAAACTTGCGTGGCAGAAGTTCCAAGCAGATGTATAAAGATGTTGAGTGTGCCGTGCTGGTTCAGAAGAAGCGTTTTGGGAACATGCGCAATGCTTATATGAGTGCCGAGCAAGTTGAAAAATTTTGTAAATTAACACTAGAAGCAGAACAAACAATAAAGATGGCTTTTGAAAAATTAAACTTAAGTATGCGTGGATATCATAAAATTTTAAAAATAGGCAGAACAATAGCTGATTTATGTGAATCTGAAATGATAGAAAAAGCGCATATTCGCGAAGCTATTATGTACAGGACTTTAGATAGAGAACAACAAAAAATGTAGTTCTTTTTGTTTGTAACTATATTCATTATTTCATATTAGGCGAAGATGATTTTTTTGGTATTGAAAGGATAGTGCAAGATATATATGATTTTAGGAATAGGTACAGATATTGCTCAAATAGATAGATTTGCTGATTGGGAAAAAAAACCAGAAAAACATTTATTAAAAATATTTTCGGAACAAGAACTTGTTGATTGCAAAAATAGAACTGGTTATTGCTTAGAAAAATTGGCTTCACGCTTTGCAACAAAAGAGGCTTTTTTTAAGGCGTTAAGTGCTACTTTAATTAGATTAAATTTAACGAATAACGAATTTTCTTTTTTATTTTCTTGTGAGCATATTTCTATTGTTAAAGGCAGGTGGGGTGTCCCACAGCTAGAAGTTAGTTGGCCAGCTTTTGAAAAAAAAGTAGGACAAAAATTTTCTGATTATTTGGATGTTCATCTTTCTCTTTCTCATGAAAAATCACATACTTTAGCGTTTGTGGTTATATCTAAAAAATAAAAAAATTCTTGAAAAAAGTCTTAAACAGATTAAAGTCTTAAGCAGGTAGAAAGTATTAGTTTTTATCGGTTTAAGGCTTTTTTTTATGCGAAGAAAAAAATTAGGACATATTTTATCCGGATCACTTAGCGAAGGCTTAGTGATGCGACTTGATTCAAGCAGTTGTCTGGAAGATGTAAAAACGGGCAAATTTGTTTCTATTGTTGGTAACCAATATACATTTTTTTCTTTAATAACAGACCTTGAACTTGAAGTTACAAATCCAGATATCCTGCTTTTCCCTCCAGATGAAGATGAAAAATTATTATCTAATATTTTAAAAAAGCGTGACATTTATGCAAAAGTGAATCTACGGCCTATATTGATGCTTGATCGTGATAATAGTAAAATGCCTGTTAAAACTATTCCTCATCATTTTTCAACTGTGTATGATGCAAGTGCTGCTGATGTTGCTCAAATTTTTGGTGATGAGCATGAAGATCAAAAATATTTTAATATAGGCGTTCCTTTGGACATGCAAACACCGGTTTGCCTGAATTTAGATTATTTTACAGAACGCAGTAACGGAATTTTTGGAAAAAGTGGGACAGGGAAAACTTTTATAACCCGTTTAATTTTAGCTGGTCTTGTTAAAAGTCAAAAAGCGGTAAACCTAATTTTTGACATGCACTCTGAATATGGTTTTCAGGCGCGCAAAGAAGGTGGCGGGCTTTCTTTTGTAAAAGGTCTTAAATCTTTATTTCCAGATAAAACTGCGATTTTTTCTTTAGATCCAGATTCTACAAGAAAGCGAGGGTGTAGCCCAGATATTGAAGTAGTCTTGAGTTATCAGGATATTCGTGTCGAAGATATTATTTCTTTGCAAGATGAGCTTAATTTGCATCCAACAGCTTTAGAAGCGGCTTATCTTGTTGCTAGTAAATATAAAAAAAATTGGTTACAGATATTACTTGATCAGGGTGAGACGATAAAAGAGTTTGCTCAAGAAATTGGTGCGCACGCGGAATCTATTGGTGCGCTTTATAGAAAATTAAAACGTTTGGAGAGATTTTCTTTTTTGCAAAAATATTCTTCGGGCGAATCTGTTATAGATAAACTTTTAAGTTATTTGGATAAAGGCATTCATATAATCTTGGAATTTGGCAACAATACATCTATGCTTTGTTATTTGATGGTTGCAAACATTATTACTCGCAGATTGCACGATGCTTATGTTTCTAAAACAGAAAAATATTTAGCCACACAAAAAAAAGAAGATGAACCCAAAAAGCTGATGATAACAATTGAAGAAGCTCATAAGTTTTTAAATCCAACCGCAGCACGGCAAACAATTTTTGGAATTATTGCGCGTGAGATGCGTAAGTATTATGTTTCTTTGTTGGTTGTGGATCAGCGTCCATCGGGAATTGATAATGAAGTTTTATCTCAAATTGGCACTAAAATTGTAGCCCTTTTAAATGACGAAAAAGATATTCAGGCTGTGCTTACTGGAGTAAATAATTCTTCTGGATTGCGAACAATTCTTTCTACCTTGGATACAAAAAAGCAATCTCTTGTAATGGGGCATGCTGTTCCAATGCCTGTAGTGATTAAAACTCGAGAATACGACGAATCATTTTATGGTGCCATGGGGGCGTTTGTTGGAATAAAAGATATCAATAAGGTTATTGATGAGATCTTTTAGGTAAAAGGTCACCCCTAAAGGGGTTTGTGTGGAGAGGGAGAATCTATTACCACGGGCTGAAGCCCGAGGCTAAAATATATTGCCCTTTCAGGGCAAAGAGAATATCAATAAATATAAAGCTTTATTAATTATTTAACTCTAATTTAAAAATGGGATTGTTTAAAAATTGTTTTTTTAGTTTTTGCCCTGTAAGGGCAATAGTATTTAGCCTCGTGCTTTAGCCCGTGGTTATGAAGCTTCCCATGTCACCTAAACCCCTTTAGGGGTGATACGTTGATATATAAACCCTTTATTTTTTCTATATTATTAATAAACTAGTGTGTATGTTTGTAAGACGTTAATTTTTAACAGAGAAAGGTTTTTTATGAAAAAGATTTTATTGGCAGTAGCGATTGTTGGAATTTTGAGTACGAATGTGCAGGCTGCAGAATCAAAAGATTTTGTTTCAATAGATAGTTTGCTTTTGATGCAAAAATCTAAAGAAGGTCAAAAATTGATGGCCGAAGTTCAAAAAGATGTTGAAATTTTTCAAAAGCAGGTTCAAGAAGCACAAAAAGAAGTTGTAGAATTTCAAGAAAAAATTACCAAGCAAGCAAAAATTTTAAGCAAAGAGGCATTGGTAGAAAAAGGAGAACAGCTTTCTGCTAAGAAAAAGCAAGCGGAACGTGAATTGTCGGATAGAGAGGAATCTTTAAAACGCAATATCGAAAGAAAGCAGCTTGCATTGCGTGAAAAACAAATGAGAATAGCAAACGAAATTTTTGAAAAAGAAGGTTGGGGGTTGATGATAGATCGCAATACTCCAGGTGTTTTGTTTGTTAATAATGCAATAGATAAAACAGATAGTATCTTAAAAACTGTTGATGAAAAATTTGATACAGAATTTGCAAAAGATGTTGTAGAAAAAGCACAAAACAAAGAAAATACAAAAACAAAAAAAGCATAATGCAAATAAATCTAACTTTAGCTGAAATAGCAAAGATCATCGGAGCCGAGTGTTCCGGTGATTCTTTTTTCATTAAAAATATTGCTTCCTTGCAAAATGCACGAGAAAGTGATTTGGCTATTATTATTGACAGGGGTGAGCAGTCGGTTTTTGGTCAAATTTCTTCAGACGAAGTAAAAAAAAGCGGAGCTTCTGTTATTTTAGCTAACAAAGAAGTTGTTGAAGGTAAAAAATATTTGTTGGTACAAGATACTTTAACTGCTTTTACAAAGCTTGCAGATTATGTTGAAAAACAAAAATTGAGTCAATATGTTGCGCCTGAAATACATCAAACTGCAATTGTTGGCAACAGTGCTGTAATTGAGGGTGGAGTTGTAGTTGGAGCCAACAGTATGATTTCAGAACAAGTTTATATTGGAAGAAATGTAACTATTGGAGCAAACGTAAAAATTTATCCTGGCGCAAAAGTTTTGGATGATTGCATTGTTGGAGATAATACAATAATTCATTCCGGTGCTGTGGTTGGTTCCGATGGATTTGGTTACAGTGTTACAAAAACAGGTTTGCGCAAAATTCCTCAAGTTGGAATTGTACGAATTGGTACTCATGCAGAAATTGGTGCAAATTGTTGTATAGATAGAGCAGCTTTTGATCAAACCATTATTGGTAATGGCGTAAAGCTTGATAATATGGTGCACATTGCTCACAATGTTGTTATTGGAGATTGCACCGCAATTTTAGCACACACTGGAATTGCTGGAGGCGTTCAAATTGGAGTAGGTTGCCAGATTGGCGGCCAAGTTGCAATTAAAGATCACATTAAAGTTGGAAACGGTGTAAAGATAGTTTCAAAAAGCGGTGTTATGAACAACTTGCCAGATGGTACAACGGTTTGTGGCACTCCTGCTGTTTCTTTTAATAATTGGAAGAGAACTAAGGTTGTTGAAACAAAGTTACCGGAGATTTATAAAGAATTTATAAAGTTGAAAAAACTGTTTGATGGTAAAAAGGTTGGTTTTTGGAGACGCTTGTTCGGTGTTTAACAAATATTATGCCTTAAAGAGCCTTGCTTTATGCAAGGCGGCATTGAGTTAGACTACTGCGTAAGCTGTGGAGGGAATGTGAAGTATAAAATTGTTGCAAACAAAAGTTCAAAAATAGCACATAATATATCAAAAAGTTTGAGCATAGATATTATAACAGCAACAGTTGATAGTTTTGCTGATACAGAGGGTATTGCAAAAATATCTGAGCCAGATCAAATTTTTGACAATACAATTTTGTTGGTTCAGCAGTTTTTCTTTTATCCAAAAAATGTAAAAGGCAATTCTATAAACAACCAAATATTTAACATTTTATTATTGGTTGATCTTATAAAAAAACTTGGATCAAAAAAGATTATTGCAGTTCTGCCATATCTTCCATATTGTAGGCATGATAAATCGGATTATGGTAATTTTTTAGGTGCCATAAGTTTACTTGAAAGAATTTTTGCTGCTGCTGGTATTGATGAGGTTATTTCTGTTGATTTGCATGTATCAAGCATGAAAAAAGAGTTTAATTTTCCTTTGCACGAAGTTTTATTAACAAATTTTTGGGCAGATTTTTTAAAAACTTCCGATTCAAAACTATTTGATGTTGATGATGAATATTGTTTAGTATCACCTGACATGGGGCATCTTCCAAAAGCCAAAAGCTTGGCAAAAATTTTGGATAAAAATTTTGCCTATATAGAAAAGAAAAGAGTAGGGCCTGATCAGGCAAAAGCTTTAGAGCTTGTTGGTGAAGTTGATGGCAAAGTTGTAGTTGTGGTTGACGATATTTTAGATACAGCAAGAACGGCTGTAAATGCTTGTGATATGTTGTTAAAAAATGGAGCTAAAAAAATTATCGGATGTTTTGCTCACGGAGTTTTAACCGAAGGTGCTATTGAGAGATTGGAAAGTAGTAAATTTGAGAAAATTTTTGTAACAAATACAGTTCAACTTGAAGATGATGTAAAAGGGTGCGATAAGATTACTATTTTGCCAATAGATGGTGTTTTGAGTAATTTTGTAAAGAGTTTGATTTAGAAATGGAAGAGTTTAATAAAACAAATATAAAAGCAATAATCGGTCTGGGAAATCCAGGGCAAAAATATTATAAAAATCGTCACAACATTGGTTTTAGAATTGTTGATGAATTAGCAAGCAGATTTGGGGCTACATGGCAAAGTTCTGATGTTATGGAATTGGCAGAGGTTGCAATACCTTTAGAAGATGGAACATTGCAAAAAGTTTATTTAATAAAACCTAAAACTTTTATGAATGCTTCGGGTCGTGTTATTCCGTTTTTAGCAAAAAAAGGGATAAAAGCAGATCAAATTCTTGTTATTCATGATGAACTTGAAAAAAAATTTGGACACATGATGATTAGGCCGGGTGGTAGCGCGCGTGGACACAACGGCTTGCGCTCAATTATAGGGATGATGGGACAAGATTTTTGGAGGTTTCGTTTTGGCATTGGCCGACCTGAAGATAAAGCCGATGTTTCAAATTATGTTCTTTCTAATTTCTTACCTGAAGAAGAAAAAAAGATTGATGTATTGATTTCTCAAGCTGTTGATCTGGTTTTAGGATAAATTT
>CAZFDQ010000216.1:0-9175 GCA_964518205.1 uncultured Pseudomonadota bacterium
TCTGGACAACAAGAATAAACAAATCTTATTACACTTATCTTTAATTCCTGGTATTGGTCCTGGATGTGCATTAAAAATTATCAAAAAACTCTTTGATGACTTTTGTGCAAAACAAAAGCATCCTCAAATTCAAAGTTTAAATTTTGATTTACAGCAAATTTACGATTTTAAGGTTTACGACTTTATTAATGAATTTGGACTCACGCGTAAAATTGCGACGGATTTGGTTGCTGGTTTGGTTGATAAAAAACAGCTTGAAACAGAAGTTTATCTACTTGAAAAAAATCCGAGCATTAAAGTTTTAACTTTTTTGGATGACGAGTATCCACAAAATTTAAAAGAGATTTATGCCCCTCCGGTTGTTATTTATTGCCAAGGGGCACAACTAGAGACGTTTGAAAAAAACATAGCAATTGTTGGTGCGCGAAAAGCTGATGAATATGCACAACAAGTAATTTATGATCTTGTGCCAGAATTGGTAAAAAAAGATTATACAATTGTTAGTGGTGGTGCGATTGGAGCAGACAGCATGGCGCACAGGGCAACTCTAGATTTTGAAGGCAAAACGGTTGCTGTTTTAGGTTCCGGTTTGTTAAAGTTTTACCCATTTAGAAATATCAATTTGTTTAATAAAATTGTAGAAAAAGGTGGGACTTTGGTTTCGCCTTTTCCATTAAAATTTGGGGCACTCCCTGGAAATTTTCCCGCAAGAAATCGTGTAATTGCAGGACTTAGTTTTGGGTGCCTTGTGATTCAAGCGGCTAAAAAAAGTGGGGCGTTGATTACAGCACAATTTGCGCTTGATGAAGGAAGACAAGTTTTTGCAGTTCCTGGGCCAATTTATCATGAACTGAGTTTAGGGTGTCACGAAATTATTAAACAAGGTGCTAAACTTGTTAGTGGTGCAAAAGATATTTTAGAAGAGTTGCCCGGAGCAGAACAAGAAGAACAACGAGGAATCAATTTTGCAAAACCCGTTGAAGATGCAGAAAAAGATGTTGAAAAAGAACAGGTTTTGATGGATTCGGATTCAAGTTTAATTATAAGCATTTTAAAAAATGCATGTTCAATAGATGAACTTGCGATAAAAACCAAGTTGGATTTAGACTTATTGCAGGAAAAATTATTTGATCTGCAACTTGATGGAAAAATTAAACAAAATTTTGTAGGCAGTTGGGAGCGAATATGACAAAAGATATTTTATATTTAGGTTCAAAATCAAAGCCTCGTCAAAAATTGGTTGAGTTGGCAGAAATACCATTCAAAGTTTTAGAACATGAAAGTGATGAATGTGGAATTGATCTAAAACAAAATTTTCATGATTATGTTTTAGAAATTGCAAAACATAAAATGGATCACCTTATTTTACCAGAACAACCGGAAGTAATTGATGAGCAAAAGCAAGAACGTATTTTTGTTTTAACGGTAGATACTTTAGTACAATCATGCAAAAGCAAAGAAATTTTGCCAAAACCAACAGATAAAGATGATGCAAAAAGAATGTTGCGTATCTTGCGGAACGAAGAGGTTGAAGTTGTTACTGGTTGTTGCTTGGATGTAAAAGTTTGGAAAAATGGTGAATGGCGAACAGAAACAGAAAACCATTGGACAACTTCAACGTTGGTAGAATTTTGTGTTGATGAAGAGTTGCTTAATAAATACTTTGAAAAAATGCCACACGCAATGCATGCTTGTACCGCTGGAATTATTGAAGGATACGGTGCCAACTTTTTAAAGAGTGTAAAAGGTTCCTATACATCAGTTTTAGGATTGCCTTTGTATAAATTAAGGCAAGAGCTTAAAAAGATGGGATTTCGTTCATCTTGACTTTTTACTTCGCAAAAAGCTCAGGAGTGAATGGATATCGAAGGATTAGTTTACCGGCTCATTACCTTTTGGTTTCCAATTCTTTAAAAGCTGAGTAAGGAGTCGATTTTTAATTTCATTGCTAGATGGCTTTTGCTCATTTTGTGCAATAGCTTTATTTTTTCTCTGTTGTTTCATCTGTTTTTTTGTTTCTTGCATGCTTTGCCAAATTGTTTGCAGGTCAATACTGCCAGGGTTGAGCTTTTGTAGTGTTGGTTTTAATTTTTCTCCAGAGCTGTTATCGCCAGTTTTTTCTTCTAAGCATTCAACTAAAGAATCTTCTAGATAGAATAAAAAATCTAAAATTGTGTTGTGTAAAAACTTTTCATCATTTAAATTTATTTCGTAGTCTTCTATTTGTGTTAGCTCATCAGAGAGCCCATCTTTTATGGCATCATTAATAACTTCTTTTACCTTGGTTTTGTTGTTTTTTAACAGCCAATTCATTAATAAAATAAGTTCTAGGGATAATGAAAAAGTGTCGGACATTTTTTTTAATCCTAGGTTAAAATATTGCAATTATAACTATATTAATTATAGCAAAACTACGATGTTTTGACAGGATTATAATTCTTAATCTATTGTATTTGTTTTCGTTCTGAATGTTTGCTCGATAAAATTAGTATTGTTTTTTAATGTTTGTAAAAAAGGCTTGAACAAGGTTATTTCTTCTCCCAGATAGTTTTTGGTATCTAGAGAATTATTTTTGATTGCCTCAAAAAGATCTTTTGCTTTTATCCATGTAAAATCAATCTTTTCTTGTGATACTAGAGACAAATTTTCCGTATTAAATCTTTTATCTAAAAATCGTTGAGGGGATATAAAATCTATTTTTATCAAGTATTGATAGTATGGTTTTTCGGCTTCAGATTTAATTAAATATGTGGTTGATTCTTCTAGGCTTTTTGAAATTGTATCAGCAGAACCAAGGACTTTTATTGTTTCTTCTTCGCATTCTCTTGCAGCTGTTTGTTCTGGTGTTTCATCATTTTTTCTTCCTCCTCCAAAGTCTGTCCATTTTTCACGTTCAGCATCTTTACCTAAAAGAAAAAGATATTGTTCTTGGTCTATTGAATAAGGTAAAATTCCAGCACCAATAAAATTTGCTGTTAAAGAAGTGAATGAAAGTATTATAAGTAAGATTATATTTTTTATTAACTTCATTTTTATTTTTCTTTGTTAAAATTCAAATTTCTTAAAAAATATCAATCGAGAGTTTATCGCAACAATTATTGTACTTACAGACATAATTAATGCACCAACAGCAGGAGGAAGTGTTATTCCAAAATTATACAAAGCGCCTGCAGCTAATGGAATTGCTATAATATTATATCCGCTTGCCCATGCTAGATTTTGAATCATTTTACGATTGTTTATTTTTGATAGTTGGATGATATCTACAACATTTCGAGGGTCGTTTTTTGTCAAAATTATATCTGCACTTTCAATGGCGACGTCTGTTCCTGCTCCAATTGCGATGCCAATATCAGCTTGTGTTAGCGCTGGAGCATCATTGATTCCATCTCCAACCATTGCTACGATTTTATTTTCTTTTTGTAGAGTTTCAACTTTTTGAGCTTTTTCTTCTGGCAAAACTTGAGCAAAAACTCGATCGATATTTAATTTTTGTGCAACATGATTTGCAACCTTTTTATTGTCTCCTGTAATCATAGCAATTTTATAATCTAATTTTTTCAATTTGGAGCAAGCTTTTTGTGATTCTTTACGAATGGTATCGCTTAGAGCAATAAGTCCTTGAATTTTTCCTCGAGTTGCAACAGTGATTACTGTTTTGCCTTGGGCTTCTAAGTCTTTTAATTTTTTATTTTCTTTTTCGTTTAAAGTTATATTTGCAAGTTCTAAGATTTGTGGATTTCCAATATATATTTCTTTTGAATTAATTGTTCCTATAATTCCTTGTCCTGAATATGCTTTGAAATTTTGAATTGGAGGTAATTTTAATTTTTTTTCTTTAGCTTTTTTTACTATTCCTATTGCAATTGAATGTTCTGAATTTTCTTCTAAACTTGCGGCTTTTGCAATAAGATCATCCTCCTTCCATTCTCCTAATGTTATGATATTTGTTATTCCAAATTCTCCTGTGGTTAATGTGCCTGTTTTATCAAAAATTATTACATCTAATTTTTTTGCACGTTCAAATGCTGTACGATTACGAATTAGAAGTCCATTTTTTGCGGCAATAGTTGTTATAACAGAAATGACTAATGGGACAGCAAGCCCAAGTGCATGTGGACAAGTGATAACCATAACAGTAACCATGCGTTCAAGTGCAAAAACAAATTCTTTGTTAAAAAACAGCCAGACAAATAATGTTACAGTTCCTGCGCTTATTGCAATAAGAGTGAGCCAATATGCGGCCTTGTTTGCCAATGTTTGAGCTCGAGATTTGCTTTTTTGTGCTTTTTTTACAAGTTCTATAATTTGTGAAATATAGGAATCTTTTCCGATTTTTTCAATTTGTACAGTTAAGGAGCCATCAATATTTATTGAACCTCCAATAACAGAATCATCTTCTTTTTTGCTAACAGGTTTAGATTCTCCAGAGATCATTGATTCGTTAATGTTAGATTTGCCTTTTATAATTTTTCCATCTGCAGGAATTTTTTCGCCAGGTTTTATTAAAATTTTATCATTAGTTTTTAAATTTTTAAGATCGACATCTTTTTGACTCCCATCTGGTAAAATTAAATGTGCTTTTGCCGGTAAAAGTTTTGCCAATTTTTCTAAGGCACGCGAGGCGCCCATTGTTGCATTCATTTCAATCCAGTGACCTAAAAGCATTATATCAATCAAGGTTGCAAGTTCCCAATAAAATGTTTTTCCTGAGATTATAAAAGTTACAGCACCGCTATATAAATAAGCTACTGTTATAGCCAATGCAATTAGTGTCATCATACCCGGTTGTTTTTGTTTTAATTCTTTTATAAAACCTGTGATAAATGGCCAGCCTCCATAAAAGAAAATAAAAGATGAAAAAGAAAATAAAACAAAACTGTCGCCAACAAATTTTAAAGAAAAATTTAAAAAATTTTGGATTGCTGGCGAAAGAAGCAGTATTGGAATTGTTGCAATCAAAGAGGCCCAAAACCTTTTTTTAAAATCTTTTATCATTTTTGGCTCCTATTTTTATGAACAATATTTTTTAGTTTGGCTAAAAAATAGTTGAAAAGTAAATGATTTTTATAATACGGTTTATTGACAACTAAATTCTGGCTATGATATAGCGAATTTAGTTGTTTTCTCAAAACATTTTTTAGGAGGATGGATGATGTTTGATGTTAATAAATTTGCTCTTTCTGCTGGTTTAACTGGAAGTGTTTTGTTTTTTATAAAATTTTTACTTATGTGGACTATGGGCTTTGGAGTCATGATGCCTATGCGAGGCATGATGAGGTTTTGTCCATTCTGGAAATCATATGGAATGATGGGGAAAAATGCAATTGCTAATCCTATGTCTTTTGGGTGGTTTTTTGGTGGTATAATTTGGATGTTTGTGATAGCTTTTATTGCTGGTTGGATTTTTGCATGGGTTTATAATAAATTAACGGGCAAATAAAAGTTTCAATATATCGTTTTTTTGAAAAAGCTCGGAATTTTTTCCGGGCTTTTCTTTTTGGGTTGATATTTAAACTTGCATTATTTAAACTAACTTTTCTTTAATAATTAAAAAGAAGGATTTAAATGTGAAAAATATCAAATGATTTTTTTATTTTTTAGTATTTGGTTTTGTAAGCAGTATAAAGCTTGTGGGATTTGTTGCAGAAATTAGACATGACGAACATCAATTAGTATCTGGGAGAAAATTGAAAAGACAAGCATCTTTATATGGATATTTTGCTGGAATATTATTACAAGAAGATGCTTATAATACTTTTATTGATGAAGAAACAAATACGGCTTTTTTTGTTGTTTGTGATGGGCATAGTGTAGATTTAACCGGAGGTATAATATCTCGTTTTGTAGTAGAGCATCTTTTTGAAAATATAAAAAGTAGAGACAATTTTCTTGATAATGTTTATCAGGCAATTTTAGATGGGTTTTCTGTTACAAGTGAACAATTAAGAGAAACTCTTTCGGAGAATGTATATTTTGCTGGTTGTACTTGTGTTGCAGTTTTAATTAGAGATTGTTTTTTATACGTTGCAAATTTAGGAGACTCTAAAGCGGTTCGTTTTTCTTGTATTTCAGAAGAAGAGGTGTTTGGGATCCCTTTAACAGAGGATCAAAGTATTTATGCTGAAGAAGAAAGGATTTTGAATGTTGGAGGTCAAATTTTGCAGGATACTATACCTTTGAAGGTATTGCTCAAAATTTGATTACAAATGCAGGACAATCTTATTTTGACAGATGGGGGGATGATGATATTACTGTTGTGGCTGTAGATTTGAGTACTTATATAAATTCTTTGTTACCAGAAGAAACAATGGTTGAGCCGGATATTTTTACAGTTAATACTTAAGGGCACAATAAAAATTTTAATCCCGCAAGCCCTAAAAAAATTGTAATAACGAGCCGAAAATATTTTTGTGGAATTTTGACTACAAGTTTTTTCGCATAAATTGCAGCTACAAGAGATAATGGGATAAAAGCAATTGCTGCCCATGCAAAGCTTGTTGGAAGTTTTGTTCCATTTAAACCGTAAATAGGTAGTCGGACTGTATCAATTAAAAGAGAAATTGCATTAGTTGAAAAAAGATAAACAATTTTAGGTAGATCAAAAGCTGTTAAAAAGGCAGACCTTATAGCTCCTCCAAGGCCAATAATTCCAGCAAAAAAACCAGAAAAAATTCCACCAACAATAGAATTTTGTGTTGTTTTTCGCCTTTTAAATTTAGGTTTTAAAATGATAAAAGCAGAATAACCAAAAAGAAATATTCCTAAAATTCTTGTCAAAATTTCTTCCGGCATATGTATTGATGCGCGAGCACCAATTGCGCCTGCAAATAATGCAGGAATGCCAAAACTTAAAATCAATTTCCAGTTTGCTCCTTTTCTAAAGAGAATTAATCTCCAAATATTTTCAAACCAGTGGATAATTGCTATAAAAAGAATCGTTTCGTGAATTGGAAAAAAGAAAAGCATTATAGGTAATGTTATTGTTGTTGTTCCAAAGCCTGTAATTGTGCTTAAGGTTGTGGCAAAAATTGTTAGAAGAGTTACTAAAAATATTGAGATTATCAATTTATTACCTTTCAAATATTTTGTGATTAAAAGGTTAATTAATAACTTAAGAATAGTAGTATTTATTTTATGATGTCAATTCATTACTTAAAATAACCTTTTCTTTATTTGAGTTTTTTACAGTTATTTCAAAATTTGAATTGCCTTTCGTGTTTAGCCTTTAAGTGTTTGTTGATATATTCAACAACTCACCATAAGATTAAGATAAAGAGCGTATTGTGTTATAAATGTGAAAAAAGTCAAAGCAGCAACGTATTCTGCAATCCTCTTCTAAATATCGCTAAAAATTGCTAAAATAGTATTAAATTTAGTTATTGTTCTGTTGTTAGATTTTTTGAGTGGGAAAAATATGAATTTATCGCCGAAGCTTTATTTGACCAAATTGCTAGAAAAAGTAGTGGCAGGGTTGGAGCTGGAAGATACAAATATTCCAGTAATTATAACTGTACCCGATATGATGTTTGGTGATTATGCCACAAATCTTTCTTTAATGTTGGCCAAAAAGTTAAAGCGGAATCCAAAGCAGATAGCAGAACAAATTATTGCAAATGTAAAAGAGCTAGATGAACAAAAAGTTTTTTCTGAAATTACAGAACTTAAAGGTTTTATAAACTTTAGAATTTCACAGCAAACTTTGCTTAAAAATTTATCTGCAATCCTAGAGCAAAAAGATGAATATGGTAAATCTGATTTAGGCCGAAATAAAACAGTTGTTGTGGAATATTTTCAGAACAATGTTGCAAAGCCTCCGCATGTTGGGCACTTACGTTCTGCTGTTCAAGGGGACAGCTTATTACGTATTTTTAAGATGCTAGGTTTTAATGCAATTTCTGATACTCATATTGGTGATTGGGGTACTCAGTTTGGAATTTTGATTTATGCATTCAAAACTTTGGGGAATAAGGAAGTTATTGAAAAAGATCCAATCAATGAGCTGAATAAGCTTTATGTTGAAATGTCGAATCAAATTGAGAAGGATCCAGAATTAAAAGAAAAAGGGAAAGCTGAGTTTAAAAAATTAGAAGAAGGTAACAAAGAAAATAGAGAACTTTGGCAATGGTTTGTTGATGAATCTTTAAAAGATTTTGAACGTTATCGCCAGCTGTTGGGTTTGCAGCAATTTGATTACAACTTAGGTGAAAGTTTTTACGAAGATAATATGCCGGCAGTTGTAAAAGAATTTGAAGAAAAAGGTTTAGTCTGCATAGGTGAAACGGGTGAGAAATATGTTGACCTTGAAGATTACAAGTTGGGGCGTTGTATTTTGGTAAAAAGTGACGGTGCAACCACCTATCACTTGCGTGATTTTGCAACATATTTATATCGTAAAAAAGAGTTTGATTTTTATAAAAACCTTTACGTTGTAGACAATCGACAGTCTCATCACTTTAAACAACTTTTTAAGGTTTTAGAACTTGCTGGTTATCCGGCAGAAAGTGACAGTGTGCACATTGATCTAGGCTTTATGAGTCTTCCTAGTGGTGCGATTTCTACAAGAAAAGGTACTGTGATTTCTTTGCAAAATTTAATTGATGAAGCTGAAAAACGAGCTTTAAAAATTATTGAAGAAAAAAATCCAGGATTGGAAAATAAGTCAGAAGTGGCCAAAAAGGTTGGCATTGCTGCAATAAAATATTTTGATTTAGCTCATAATAGAAAATCTACGTTTGTTTTTGAGTGGGATAAAGCACTTTCTTTTGAAGGAGACACTGGTCCTTATTTACAATATACGCATGCAAGAATTCATGGAATTTTGCGAACTGGAAATGTGGCAAAAGATAGTTTGAGTGATGCGGCCGCAGATTTGAATTTACAAGAACTGGAAATTGATGTTTTGCGCAAATTGCAGCAGTTTACCCAAACATTAGAAGCCGTATTGCAAAATTATATGTCTCATTATTTGTGTACTTATTTGTTTGAACTTGCGCAAATTTTTAACCGTTTTTATCAGGCTGTTAATGTGTTAAAAGAGCCCAATGAACAATTGCGTGATTTTAGGCTACAACTTGCTTGTGCAACGGCACAAGTTATAAAAAATGGATTGTATTTGCTTGGGGTTAATGCACCGGAGGCTATGTAGACGAAATTATTTTAACCGTTCGTATCC
>CAZFDQ010000217.1:0-15252 GCA_964518205.1 uncultured Pseudomonadota bacterium
AGAATTGCTTTTAATGCAAGAATATTTAAATACACAATTACCTGCTGTTTTTGGTCATGGCAGTTCTTCTTCTTTGTCTTCTATGGGGCATATTGGTCAAACTTTTAAATATTATTATTTTGCATATTTAAATTTTGATAATCCAGATAATATTTTGGAATTTATTGATCGAGTTACTAGAGATCGAAAACCTTACAGAGAAATTTATTATCCATTAATTATTCAATTTCTTGATCGTTGGCAAGAGAAGAGAAATAATCTGGATTTTTTAGTAAAAGTTACAAGAAGAGTCTTAGGGAATCTTTTATTAACGTCTCAAGTTGGTTTAGCCAAAGTTATGCATAATCGTTTGTATTCAAGTGTTGATATGGAATTGGTAAATTATTTGGTTGATTTAAAAAATGAATTGGTTGACGTTCAAGAAGTTATTGGTTTTGATCAAGCGGTTTTTGTTAAAGAAGACCACTTCCTTGAATGTTCATGGAATGGTGGTGGAGGTCACTTGGTATCACCTCGTCACTCTTCTATTCTTGTTCGTCCAACTATTGATGAGGAATCTTTTATTTTAGATCAATTTGCCGATAAAGGATTTACTCCTTTTTGTGTTAATGCAAATACTGGTATTCAAGTTGGTTTTTGGGAGTTAGAAAGATATTTTGCAAGAAGTTGTTCTTTAAGGCATAAAATGTCATCTGTATTTCCCCAACATTGGAGTCAGCAAGATTTATGGATCTGTTTAGAATCTTTATGTAATTCTGATTATAGAGAATTGATGACAAGTAGTGGAAATAGAAGACGTTGTTTAGGAACTTATAGATGTGCTAATGCGCATGGGAATGAAGTTGATATTCATATTATGTTTACATTAAATACTGCTAGCAATACCTTGTTAACGGCTTTTCCTGTTGCTTGTTTTTTGGATTATAACAATCAGTTAAATGGGCATGATTTTACTTTAACTATTGATATGCCAATATATAACGAAGATGGGACTTTAGATGGAATGCGAGCAATAGAATATGTAAAAAATCATGAGACACCTAAAAGAAATGATTTCTTACAAACTATTGCTAGAGTTATTAATGGGTCAGAAGAATTTGGACAACCGGTTAATTTGGGTGAAGGAAGAACCGGAAATGTTCTTTTTTACGGTAATTCTAATAGGTATGCAAACAGAAAATGTTATATAATTCAGTTTCCAGAACAATTCATTGTGATAGAGCTTCATATTCCAAATGAATCTCTAGATTTGGAAACAGGAAAAATACTATAATATTTGTTTTTTTAACTCTTTAAATATAAAATGCCCATACTAAGGTTGTTTGTATGGGCATTTTATATTTAAAGGTTTTTATTGTGAATTATTTTAGTAAGTGGTTTTGGGCTTTTTGCTTTTTTATTTCTTTTTATTATTCAAATGCAAATTCTTATGTTTTTGGTGTTCATGAATATTGTCATCCAGAAACAGGACAGCAAGTTTTTTTATGTTTAGAAAACCATAATCTTGGTTTATCATGGCAAAATGAGGTTCAAAGAGAGTATTTTTTTGATCCAATTTTATCTACTTTGTCTGAGCAGCAAGTCCCTTCTTTATTATTAGTTGAAGCAGAATTTTTTTATGGGCTTGATTTAAAATCTTCAGATTGTTTTAAAAATGTTATGGAGCGTTTTAATAGAAAATGTTTTCCTGATGGTGTAGGGTATTTGAAGTACGATTTAGATAATAATCCTTATGTTGGAACAAGTTCTTCGTGGGTTATGTGGCAACTTTGTTATTGTATTGCAAGAGCATATTCTGCTGGGCCTGGTGAATATAGCAGGTACCAAATTGGTAATAATATTATTGTAAGAAGTGCTGATCCTCGGATGGATAGAAGATTTATAGAATTGGCGTTGTGGAATAATAAAGAAGACATAAGGCGCTTGTTTAGAAGCCATATAACTTTTAGGGATTTAACTGGTTTATGTGATTCTGTTCTTGAAATGATTGAAAACTGTGTAGAATTAAATACAGATAATTATCTCATTCTTGAGGTGTTAAATACATTAAAAAGAATTATAAAAAGACAAAAACAATTAATTGCGGATTATTGTGAGCGTTATTGTAGTACTTCTTGTGCAGACAAAACCTTTGCTGTTGCTTTAGATGAGGGTTTGATTGAAGATGATTCATTGAAACGTTTATTTAATATTTTAAAAACACAAAACTTTTTTGCAGAATTTGTTGATGCATCTGTTATATGTCAAATTTTAAGTGAAAAAGATTTTAGAAAAGTTATAGTAATGACGGGTGCAACTCACTGCCAAAATGTTGCTTGTTATTTACAACAATTGGGCTTTGAATCTGTGTATAGCTATACTTATGATTTAAATGATTTAGAAAACATTGAAAATGTTGTTTCTGGAGAAAGGGTGAAGCGATTAGATATAAGTTTGTCGCGTCAAGCACGAGCCGAGTTGCTTCGTATTGTGGAGTAGTATATGAATAATATTTCAAGCACATTAATTTTTATTGGTGCAACATTAATTGTTGTTGGAATTGTTATAAAGTTTTTGCCGCTAATAAAGTTGCCTGGAGATATTTTAATAAAGAAGCAAAATTTTACTTTTTATTTTCCTGTGGTTACTTGCATAGTGATTAGCATTATTTTAACCTTACTTTTATATATTGTTAACTTGCTAAAGAAATAGGTTGGGATGGGACAGCTGGAGCTTATGAAAGAAGACATAATTTTAGTAAATGAAAAAGATCAACAAATAGGTATTGGTTTTAAAATGAATGTTCATAAAAAGGGTTTATTACACAGAGCCTTTTCTGTTTTTATTTTTAATTCAAAAAATGAATTGTTGTTACAAAAAAGAGCAAAAGCAAAATATCATTCGGGTGGCTTGTGGACAAACACTTGTTGCGGTCATCCAAAACCGGGTCAAGAAATTATGGAGGCTGCAAGTATTCGTTTGCAGGAAGAGATGGGTTTTACTTGCTCTTTGACTGATATTTTTAATTTTATTTACAAAGCAGAGCTTGATCATAATATGATTGAGCATGAATTTGACTATGCTTTTATTGGTAATTTTGATAAAACACCTGTTCCAAATGTGACAGAAGTTGAAGATTGGAAATGGGTGAATTTGCAAGATTTAATACAAGATATTAAAAAAAATCCAGAGATATATTCATATTGGTTTAAGCAGTCTTTAAGCAAGGTTATAAAGCATTTAAAATGATGTTATGTTATTGTTTTAAAAAAGCATTAAAAAATCGCGTTTTTTTAATGCGGATATGTCACTTTTGAGCGTTTTTTTGTGTTTTATGGGTGTAGTGTACAATTTTGTCTCTGTATGGTAATATGTACTTAATCAAATTGAAAAGTGCATATTTTGTTGTGAAATATTAAGAAATATTCATTATCGCAAAAAGCATCTTCTAGAAAAAAAATTATTGTTGTTATCATATTGTATTTTTATTCGAATAGCGTTTTTAAAACGTTTTAGGTTTTGTAAATCAAAATTTTAGCTCTATAAAGCTTTTTTAGTTGAATTGGTTAGGAGGGATGAACTATGGCAAAACATAGCAGATGGAACATATTAGCAACAGGACTTGCCTTGTTTTCTATGTTTTTTGGCGCAGGAAATATTGTTTTTCCAATGGCATTAGGCCAATATGCTGGAGACAAGGTTATTTTCCCTATTATAGGATTACTTGTAACTGCTGTGGGGGTTCCTTTTCTAGGTTTAATTTCTATGGTTCTTTTTGAAGGAAACTATAGAAGATTCTTTAGTATGCTTGGAAGGATTCCGGGATTTTTAGTCATTGCGTTTCTTGTGATTTTGAATGGACCAATTGGTCCTATTCCTAGATGTGTAACTTTATCTTATGCTGCCTTGGGGCATTATTTTCCAGGATTAAGCTTATTTTATTTTAGTTTAATTTTGTGTGTAATAATGTTTTTTATTACTGCAAGGAAAAATAAGGTTGTTGGAATCTTGGGCAAAGTTTTAAGTCCGATTTTAGTTGTTATTTTGATTGTGATGATTATTAAAGGTTTAGCGGGTACGCATGATATAGCAATTACTGGTTATGCTCCATGGAGTCTTTTTACTTTAGGCTTGTGTGAGGGTTATTTAACAATGGATCTTTTAGGATCATTGTTTTTCTCCGCAATGGTTTTTGCTTCTTTTAAAAAAACATTGATAGAGCAAGATCATAAAGCCGAAAATTCAGACATAATGAAATATACGGCTAAAGCAAGTTGTATTGGGGCATTTTTGTTGGGTGCTATTTATGTTGGCTTTAGTTATGTTGCAAGTTATCATGGTTATGGCTTAGATGGTGTTGATAAAGATAAGATTTTAACAATTATAGCAGAACGAGTTTTGGGACCATTTGGTAGCTTTTTTGTAAACATTGCAGTTTTATTTGCATGCTTGACTACTGCTGTTACGTTGGCTGTTGTATTTGCAGAATTTTTACAAAAACAAATTTTTAGAAATAAAGTTAATTATATATTATCTTTACTTTTTACGTTGGTTGTTACTTTTATTTTTTCGAATTTGGGCTTTATGGGTATTATTAATATGATAAGTCCAATTTTGCAGGTTGTTTATCCTGTTTTAATTGTTTTAACAGTATTTAATATTTTGCACCGAGTTGCAGGAATTACTTTTGTAAAAGTTCCTGTGTGGCTTACCTGTTTTATTTTGTTTCTTGCTTATTTTAGTAGATAATATTTTAAGATTATAAGCAATTATAAAGTGAAGCACGAGCATTTGCTCGTGCTTTTTTGTATTTATTATTTTATTTTGTTTTTGCTACAAAAAAAACGCCAAGAAAGAATTAAAAGATCAAGAATAATCCAGCTTAAAAACGCTGTATATCCTCCAAAGATTCCATAATTATATTTGATGCCTAAATAATAACTTAAAGGTAAAAAAAATAAAAATGACGTTGCTGTGCCTGTTAATAAAATAAATAGAGTATCTTTGGCTGCTGTTAGTGCACCACGTATTACAACGTAAATAGATCCGATAATTAAAGAAATAGCAACAAGCTTTAAGTTAGATGTTACCATTTTTGCAACTATTCTATCTGTTGGAGAAAAAAGATTTGCTACTTGGTTTGAAAATAAAAATAATAATAAACTTAAAAAGCCAATAATAGAAAAAGAGATTGAACTTATTTTATAGACAGCAAACTTTATTAAGTTTCTGTTTACTTCTCCTAATAATTTCCCAACAATTATAGAAGTTGATGCCAAAAATCCCCAGGCGGGCATATATATGGCAGAATAAATTTGCAAGCAGATTTGATGAGCAGCTAAAACTTTAGGATTGATTTTTGCAAACATATAAGAAAATATTGTGATAACAATTACTGTAAGACCGGTATAAATGCCTATTTCAGCAGTTATTTTAGTAAAGCGTTTTATGTTTGCTTTGTTTAAAGATTTTATAAAAATATCAAAATTAACAAATTGCTTTGATTTTTTATTTTTTAATAATATAAAAAAACTAATTATTGTTCCTATTGCATATGAAAATATGGTTGCAATGGCTATTGTACAAACTAGTAAAATGACAAGATTTTGTTTTTGAGAAATAAAAAGATAATTAAGTATGAGATTGGATAAGCATACTATGATGGTAATTATAAAAGGTATTAAAGTATTTTTAATTCCTCTAAAAAATCCTGCAATTATAAAAAATGTTAAAATAAATGGTGCAGCAAAAAGTCTTACTGGTAAATAGAATAATCCTATTTGTTCTATTTTTGTGTTTCCAACTAATGTGTATATAATTTTACTTAATGGATAAGAAGTTGATAGAATTATTATTCCTATTAAGGCAGCAAAAAATAAACCAACATTTAATAAGTGAGAAAGATTATTTTTATCTTTTGCCCCAAATGATCTTGCTGTAAGTACCGTGATACCGCTTCTTAATCCTTCTAGAAAACTATAAACTCCTGTGCAAACAAGATTTGCAATTGATATTGCCCCAACAAAAAGGGTGCCAAGTTGTCTGATAAACAGAAGATCAATAAGTCCAATTAAGACAATGATACTTTGGGATATCATTACTGGCCAGGTTAGATTGATAATGTTTTTTGTTTCTAATTCAGGAATCATTTAAATCTCCTGCGTATAAAAAGATAACGGCCAGTATATGTTATGGTATCTGCTATTGACCAGATTAAGATTGCATAATAACCGCCAACAATTCCATAATTTAATTTGATTCCTAAAATGTATGCTGATGGAACAAATATTAACATTGTAACAACAAGGCTATTTATGGTAATAAATTTTGTATCTCTTATTCCTGTTAAAGCTCCTCTTATTACTAAAAATATTGCACAAAAAAATTGTTCTATGTTAACAATTCTTATTGCTTTAGTTGCAAGCTTGGTAACTAATAAATCTGTTGGGCTAAAAAATCGAGCAATTGCTGGGGCAGAAATAAAAAGAATCAGATTTAAAAATGTAACAAAAGAAATAGATAAAATTATTATTTTTTTCACCGTATAATCAATTAGTTCAGTTTTTTGTGAGCCAATTAATTGACCAACAAAAATAGAGGCAGCAATTAAAAAGCTTGTTGGAACAAGATATGAAAGAGAAAAAATAAGATAACCAATGTTATGTGCAGCAAGAGCACTGACTCCAAGTCTGCTGAACATATATGCAAATATTAACATCGCCGTATTTATTATTCCAAAAAATAATCCTATTTCTATTGCAATTTTGGTGAATACTTTGTCGGTTTTTTTACCGCGTAAAGAAAGTTTTGCATATGGTTTTGTATATTTACTTTTAAATAAAAAAATAAAAGCAAATATACTGGCACTTACATAAGCTATAAGTGTTGCACAAGCAGCTCCTGGAACAAACATTTTAGGTAATCCCCAGGCCCCCCAGATGAATCCGTAGTCAAGTATTGCATTAATGATGCATGCAGCTAATGTTATTAAAAGAGGGGAAAAAGTGTTTTTTAATCCTCTAAAAAAACCATCAATTGCAAAAAAGATCAAAACAAAGGGAACTGCAAGAATTCTGAAAAAGATATGAAGTGGTCCGCCAACTTTTATTAAATCTGTATTGTGTGCGAGTTTATAAACTAATTTGGATATTGGTGATGCAAATAATGCAATTATTATTCCAATAACAATTGCAGCAAAAAGGCCATGGTTAATTGTATTTGTAATTGATTTTGGTTCATCCGATCCCGAATATTGTGCTATTAAAATAGTTGAGCCTGTTCTTATACCTTCTAGAAATTGATAAAGAGTTGTCATAAAAGAGTTTGCAAGTGCAACAGCTGCTATAGAAATTGTTCCTAGTTGCCCTATAAAAAATAAATCAATAGCACCTACTGCAATAATTGTTGCTTGAGAAATTATTGTTGGCCATGCCAATTTTAAAATATTATACGTTTTGAGTTCTTCTCTCATTTTTAACTCCCCCCTAAGAAATAATTATTATTCATATATATATTAGTGATGATTAGATAGTTAATTCAATGTATATGTTATTTTTTTTTATTTTAGGCATGAAAAATAAGGTTTTTTAATCATTCTCAGATCCTGCTTAAAACCTCTTTTGCAACTTCGCCCAATATCAGAAATGGTATCTAACAGTCTGTGTTCTATTGGAGAATTTAAGTCGTTTTTTTGGCAGAATAATTTTATTTTTTCTTGTATGTTTTTCATAACTTTTCCTTTATTCTTGTAGTGATATTTTAAGATTTATGATTTAAGGATAAGAAGATGAAAAAAAATCGCAAGTATAATAATTCTTCTGTTGTAGAACATATAGCACTAAAAAGGTCTGGGCGAAAAAGTTGTTATGCTCCTACAGAAAAAATTGATGTAGTAGAAGTTAGAGATTTTCCTTCTTTGGGGAAGCTTACATCACTACGTTTTATTGAATGGATGCAACAAAATCCTCAAGGTGTTATAAGTTTGCCAACTGGCAAAACTCCAGAATTTTTTATTAAATGGACAACAAGTTTTTTAAATAATTGGGACAAAAAAGAGGTTGCACAAGAGCTTGAAAAGTGGGGAATTGATGTTACTCAAAAGCCTGATATTGATTCTTTTCATTTTGTACAAATTGATGAATTTTATCCCATGAACCCGGAGCAAGAAAATAGCTTTGCTCATTATATTAATAAGTTTTATTTTAAAGAGTTTGGCTTAAACCGTAAAAGAGCTCTTTTGATGGATGCTTGGAATATTGGTGCTCCGAATTATAAAAATTTAGGTGATATTTTTCCATATGGCAAAATTGATTTGAGTTTAAGATTTCGTTCTCCTGAATCAGAATTAGAGCAAGCTCAACAGGATGCTATTATTGCCATCGATCAGTTTGCAATGGAGTACGAAGAAAAAATTAGAAATTTGGGTGGCATTGGATTTTTTCTTGGAGGCATTGGGCCTGATGGGCATATTGGTTTTAATGTAAAAGGTGCTGATCATTTTTCAACAACACGGCTTTCTCAGATTAATTATGAAACAGCAGCTGCGGCAGCAGGTGATTTGGGCGGAATAGAAAATTCAAGAACTAAACTTGTAATGACTATTGGCTTGCAAACAATTGTGGAGAATGAAAATGCAACAGCGATAATAATTGCAGCAGGGGAAAGTAAGGCACAAATTATAAAAGATTCAATTGAAAGTGAAGTATCTGTTACATATCCAGCAACATCTTTACAATCATTGAAAGGTGCTCGTTTTTATCTTACAAAAGGTGCTGCAAGTCTTTTGCAAGAAAGAAGGCTACAAGATTTAAAAAGTAAAAAAATAGATGAAAAAAAATGTGAGCAGATTTTAATTGATGTTGCTAAAAACAATCATAAACAGCTAGAGCATTTAACAACCAAAGATTTAAAAGAAGATTGTTTTGGATCTATATTAATAGATAATAAAATAGACATACAAAAAGTATGTGCTACTACTCACAATAATTTGCGGATAAAAATTAACAATGGTTTAAATGATTTTGTTGGCAAACGTTTTTTACATACAGCTCCACACCATGATGACATTATGCTTGGTTACCTTCCCTATATTGTTCACTTGGTAAGAAATTTTAAAAGCTCACATTATTTTGCGACCATGACTAGTGGTTTTACATCTGTTACTAACAATTATACTTTGCAGCAACTTGATTGTTTAGAAGGTTTGTTGAAAAAAGGTGTTTTTGATTCTTTTATAAAACAGGGATATTTTTCTTTAGATAAATGCAAACAGTTTTGTGGTTGTATTGATGGGCGAAATGGTGATGTTTACCACTACCTTGATGGTATTGCAGCTAATAATGTTGAAAAGCAAAAGCGTTCTGAGAGTTGTAGGATGCTGCGTAATTTGGCAGAAATTTTTAAGATTAATTTGAATAATAAAAAAGATTTAAAACAGATTTATGAACAGATTAAAAATTTAAAAGAATACTTTGCGCAAGGTTATCCCGGAAAAAAAGACAGCCCTGATGTTCAAAATCTTAAGGGAATGATTCGAGAATGGGAAGAAGAGTTATTGTGGGGGCATTTAGGTTTTAATTGTGATCACATTTATCATTTGCGTTTAGGCTTTTATACGGGAGATATTTTTACGCAACAGCCTGAATTTGAGCGTGATGCAAAACCAATTTTAAATTTGTTAGAAGAACTAAATCCGGATATTGTAACCGTTGCCCTTGATCCGGAGGGGAGTGGACCAGATACACATTACAAAGTTTTGCAAGCAACAGCACAGGCGATAAAAGCTTATTTAAAAAAACATCCGGCGAAGAATTTACAGATTTGGGGGTATCGCAATGTTTGGTATCGCTTTTTAGCATCAGAGGCAAATATTTTTGTACCAGTTTCTATGAATTCGTTGGCAATTTTAAAACAAGCATTTTTGATTTGTTTTGGTTCTCAGCGGCAAGCTTCTTTTCCAAGTTATGAATACGATGGGCCTTTTTGTGATTTAGCACAAAAAATTATGGTTGAACAATATAATATTTTACGCACCTGTTTGGGCGAAGATTATTTTTATAAAAATCCTATTCCAAGGCAACGTGCAACTCGAGGTTTTTGTTTTTTAAGAGCGATGAACGCGCAAGAATTTTTTGAAACAACCGATGCACTCAAGAAATATATGGAGATAAAAAATTAAATGTTTATAATTTAAGATTCACAAGTTTTTTAAGCAATTTTTTTATTTAAGGAGTTGTTATGAAAGTAAAAAAAATAATAAAAAATCTTTTTTTGCCGCTATTTTTTATCGTTAATATAAATGCTTTTAGTATAAATTCTAGCGATAGGGTTGTTTGTAATATTGAGCAATGTGAGGAATCTCAAGTGCGAGAAAAAGTTCTTTTGGGTTGTCGAAATGGTTTAATTTCTATATTTGATGAATGTTGTAAGCATGGAATTCCTTATAAGGCGACAATTACGAATAATAATCAATATTCTATACAGATAAATAAGAAATGTTGGTTGAATTTTACTCAAGATCTTAGAATAAAACATTCTATTTGGAGGCGATTTGGAGATTTTATTTTAGGAGCAGGAGTATGCGTTGGTGGATTAATAATGATTGTAAGTTTTTGGGATATTTCAGAAAGGCTTAATATATTTCCAGAAATTATTGGATGGTTGGCTGCTGGATTTGGAGTTTGGTTGGGGGCAAGTGCTGTTTGCTATTTAATTCCCTTTGTCTGTTGCTGCGATGGTGGTGTTTTAGATTCAGAGAAAATTGAAGGCTTAGTGTTACATGCTGGTCAAGCTATAGATTTTATAAGTGCTGAAAATAAAGAAATGTTTGAAAGTGCTTTTTGTTTTAATACTGTTTCTTTAAATTTTTCACAATATTCTGAAACTAAAGCTGATTCTTTAGTCTAGAAAAATATTAATAGTTAAAAAGTAGGTACTTGTTTTTTTAGCAGGTGCCTACTTTTTTTTATGTGGAGGTTTTATTTTTCTTGATTTATTACATCTTGAATTGTAATTATATTAAACAGTTAATTGTTTAATTTTTTTATCGGGAGGGTAATATGAGACTTGTTCGAAATCTTTTTATATTCTCATTTTTATTTTTTGTATCTAATTTAAAATCTGTGATTTTTGTTGTTCATGGTGCTGCATCAGAAAGAAATACGTGGCAACAAGAAGTAGGGCGGGCACTTGCTGCACATAGTGGTGATGTTGTTGTGGTATTTCGTTGGCATCAGCCTTTGATGGGTGTGTTTGAAAGAGAAATTATTGGGGGAGGGAAAGATTTAGCTGCTCAAATAGTGCGTTATAAAAGATCTACATTGCAAGAATACATTGATTATAGTAAAAGCGACGCTGCTTTGTTACCTTGCGAAAGACCTCAAGTAGAGGTTTTTGGTACTCATAATACTGATTCAGGTAAAATTATTCTTATTGGTCATAGCCATGGTGGGCATGTTGTAAGAGTTGCTAGTTGCTGTTTGGGTAGCATGAGGGGAATGTTTGAACAAGAAACAGAAGATTTGTCTGTTCAAACAGTTAAAATAACCTTATTGCATTTGCTTGAAAACACTTTAAATGACGGTGCTCATCCTGGTAGGTCGAATAGATTAGATCGATTTGTTCGTAGTTTGAGTAATGCGCGATCTTTTGAAGATTTAAAACAAGCTGTTGGTGATTTACCAGAAGTTTTTAGATCTAATCAAGAATTTAGAGCTAGATTCAGTTGGTTTTTAAATTATAATTCTGAACGTGAGTTAGCTAATATTTTAAATAATAGAATTCAATCATCTAGAGTTTTTGATGTAAGTGGTGACCAGATTCTTATTGATGCGATTTATACTTTAGGTACACCTAATCGTTTATTTAATATACAAGCTGATCCTACCATTGTTAAAAATTTGTATAATGGTTTTTCTGAATCAGGAGATTGGTGTGAAGATTTTGTAGGCCATCCTTTTATAAGCGAAGAAGAGGAAGGATATTTTGATGGGCGTGCATTAAATGTAGTTTTCACCGAACTTGAAGCACATCGTGGAACTTATTGTATTTGTTGGTGTAATAGTAATAACTTGCCACCGTTTCACGAAGATGCAAGGCATCCGCACATTGTTAAATGTGTTTGGGATATGATAAATATGTTTGAAACGCAATCTTGGGCTTCTATCGATGAATATGGAAGCTTGGTTTTTACTCGTAACCACATTGGTGCAAAATTTGCTTATGATAATAGCGGCATAGGGGCAGAAGCTGAAGTTGTGTTGCATGATGTGCAAGCTCCTGGTCAACGCAGGTTTATGGAATTTTTGCGCAGCCTTTATTGTTCTTGTTGTCGAACAAATGGTTGTAGATTGTTTAGTTGTTGTTTGGGGGATAGAGCTCTTGATGAAGAAGATGGCATTGTGCCTGAAGCTATTGAATACGATTAAGATTTCACTTTATCTGCCTTAGATTTGTAATATATGAGGATCTATTATCCTTACGGTTGTTGTTGTGTTATGCAATGAATAGATCCGCCACCATAAATTAAATCGGTTGAATCAATACCAATCACTTTACGATCAGGAAAGATTGACTGAATAATGTTTATGGTCTTTGAATCATTTTCGTGATTAAATTGTGGAACTAAAACCAAATTGTTTGCTATATAAAAATTGGTATAACTAACAGGTGCTTTTTCTTGATCATCATAATTCATTTTAGGCATTGGCAACTTTATCAACTTAAATGGATTTCCATCTTGATCTGTAGCGTTTTGCAAGATCTTAAAATTATCATCTAATATTTTAAAATTTGGATCATTTTTATCATCCTCATAAGCCATAGCAATTGTGTTTTCGTTTACAAATCTTGCAACTTCATCAACATGTCCATCGGTATGATCGTTTACAATACCTTTTGATAGCCAGATAATTTTTTTTATACCTAAATAATTTTTTAAAAACTCTTCAGTTTGATTTTTATCAAGATTTGGATTGCGGTTTGGATTGAGTAGGCATTCTTCGGTTGTCATCAAAGTACCTTTTCCGTTGACTTCAATTGCACCACCTTCCATCACAATTCCAGGTTCAAACATAGGTGCATTGATGTAATCTTTTAATTGATAAAAAACGTTGTCATCTTTTAATAAGTCAGGAAACTTTTCTCCGTACGCATTATATTTCCACTTAACCCAAGCTGTTTTATTTTCATTTTTGTGCATTAAAAAAGTTGGGCCATAATCACGTAGCCAAACATCAGCATAATCAACAATGTGAAATTTGATTTTATTTAGATCAACGTTTTTTGCTTCAAGAAGTTTGCATGCTTTTTGTTTCATGTTTTCATCTAAAACTAGCAGCTCTATTGTTTCGTTTTGATGTAAGTGATAAATAATAGAAGCAAAAACGTTTTCAACTTTTTCAACTCGATTGGGAAAAGTAATTTTGTCATATGGCCATGCAAGCCAAGTTGCTGTGTGTTTGTGCCATTCGGCTGGCATAAAGAAGTCTTTTTTGTTTATCATAATATCCTTACTCAACTATTGGCCCATAAGTCTTTGGATGGCGGTTTTTCAAAAATCCCCAACCATCTTTGATAAGCTGATTATGGGTAAGATCAATTTTACAAATTAAAACTTCTTCGTCTTCTTTACTTGCGGTTTTTAAAACTGTTCCAAAAGAATTACAAACAAAAGACTGTCCCCAAAACTGAACTCTATCTTCTGTTCCTACTCGGTTCACTGCTGCAACATGAATTGCATTGGCAATAGCATGTCCGCGCATTACAGTTTGCCAAGCATCGTGCCAATCTCCGTCTTCATTTTTGTGATTTAAAATGTTTCCAATAGCGGTAGGGTAAAAAATTAAATCTGCACCTTTAAGTGTGACAATACGTGCAGCTTCTGGAAACCATTGATCATAACAGATAAGGACTGCAAATATTGCATATTTGGTTTTATATATTTTGTATTCAGCTCCAGGGGCGAAGTAATTTTTTTCATAAAATGATGGATCATGAGGGATATGTATTTTATGATACACATCCATTAGTTTTCCGTTTTCATCAATTACTATAGCTGAGTTATAATATTTTCCGTTTTTACTTTTTTCAAAAATAGGTATAACAATTACAACTTCATGTTTTTTCGCAATAGTGCTAAAAGTTGAGGTTGATTCTCCTGGAATTGTTTCTGCATATTCGTTCTTGTTCATATCTGGATATTGAGGGAAATAAGTGGTTTTATAAAGTTCTTGTAAGCAAATTATCTTTGCTCCTTTTGTTGCTGCTTCTTCTACAAATTTAACTGTTTTTTTTAAATTTAAATCTTGGTCTTTAGAAATCTGACTTTGTATTAAGCCAATAGTAACAAATTTATTATTTTCCATATTTACTCTCTATATAGAAATCGGACTTAAAATCTTATAGTTTTCGTCCGTAATTGCTTGATTTGTTATTCCATTTGTAATCGGTTTTAAAATGGTAGAGGTAAGTTTACAAAGTTTGTTTTTGAATGTTGATATATAACCCATTCAAGAGCTACGCAAAAAAGCCCAGGATAACCTGGGCTTCAAAGGATTGAATCATTTTAAATCTTAAGTATTCAATGTAATTTCATTGTTGTTGTAAGTTATTTTATCTTGTTCTAATAATTCTTCCAAAAGTTCTTCAACTTTATTTGTTTTTTCCCATGTGAAATCATTATCATTTCTTCCAAAGTGTCCATATGCTGCGGTTTTAAAGTAAATAGGGCGCTTGAGATCTAAATATTCAATAAGCTCTGCAGGTTTTAATGGGAAAATTTTGCGAACTGCTTTTTCAATTTCTTCTTCTGGAACAATTGCAGTATTAAAGGTGTTAATATATAAAGAAACGGGTTCGGCAACACCGATTGAATAAGCAATTTGAACTTCACATCTTTGGGCAAGTTTTGCAGCAACAATATTTTTTGCAATGTGTCGCGCCATATAAGAAGCAGAGCGATCAACTTTTGATGGATCTTTTCCTGAGAAACAACCGCCGCCATGTCGGCCCATTCCACCGTAAGTGTCAACAATAATTTTTCTTCCTGTAAGACCAGAATCTGCTTGTGGTCCACCAACAACAAAACTTCCTGTAGGATTGATAAAGTATTGTGTATTTTCTGTTAAATAATCTTTGCATACTGGAAGAATGATTTTTTCTTTTATTTCTTCTTCTATTTCTTTGTGGGATATTTCTGGGGCATGTTGAGTGGAAACAACAACTGTTGTAATTTCTTGAGGTACATCATTAACATATTTAACTGTTACTTGCGCT
>CAZFDQ010000218.1:0-2977 GCA_964518205.1 uncultured Pseudomonadota bacterium
CAAGTAAACCTGAAACTGAAAAAAAATCTATCAAAGCCTTAACAGAAGAGTTGGATAGATGCGAACAGCTTGATATTCCATATTTAGTCCTCCATCCTGGAGCCCATACCGGAGCTGGCGAAGAAGCATGCATAGAAAAAATTGCAAAAAACTTAGATATAGTTTTAAGCAAATCTAAAGGCAATACAATGTTGTTACTAGAAATAACGGCAGGCCAAGGTACAAATATTGGATACACATTTGAACATTTAAAAAAAATTCGACAGCTGAGCAAAGAAAAAAGGAAGATGGGAGTGTGTTTTGATACATGCCATGCCTATTCCGCAGGTTACAATTTTGGCACCGAAAAAGGATATAAAAAAATCATGGCTGACTTCGATAAAATAATTGGACTTAAAAAATTAAAGGTTATTCATCTAAATGATTCTAAAACAGAACTTGGCTCCCGAAAAGATAGACACGCCAATATTGGTAAAGGCAAAATTCCTTTAAAAGCTTTCCAAATGATCATGAATGATAAAAAACTGCAAGAAATACCTAAAATTTTAGAAACACCAATTCAAAATGAAAATGATTATGTTGATGAAATTAAATTATTAAAAAAAATGATTAAATGAGTTATTTGCGTCACCAGAAAACAAAATAAAACCATATAACCAAAAAAATACATCCCAAACTAAGAAGCGAAAAAAGATTTACAAATTTAAACAAAAATAAAATAGCTATTACAGATAAAAAAGAAGACATAATGCCAGTAAAAAGTAAAATTTTATGCACACTCCATAATTTATACTTCAAGTAATGAATAAAATGGTGAGGACTCCCACGATAAAAAGGCATCTTCTTACAGGTTCTAATTACTACAAGAGAGGCAACCTCTAACAAGGGAATGCCTAAAATAATGATAGGTGTGTAATAAGCAAAATCAAACTTACTACTCCAAGGAAAAAGCAAAGGAATTGCGGCCAAAAACCCACCTATAAACAAAGACCCAGAATCTCCTAAGTAAATTCTTGCCTTCGGCTTATTATAATAAAAAAACACAAATAACGGCCCAATAAAAGCAAGTAACAAAATACTTATAGAATATTGCTTTAATAAAATAGCAATAACAAAAAAAGAAACTGTTGCAATAATAGCTAAAATAGAAGCTAGCCCATCCATTACATCAACAAGATTAAATGCATTTATTACAGAAAGCATCCAAAAACCTGATGTAAAAAATCTAAAAAAATCTGAAAAAAATTTTGCTTTAAGAGAAAAACCTCCCTTTAAAAAACACAAAACAGCAATAAATTGTCCAAATAATTTTTGAAAAGGTTTTAAAATTTTAAGATCATCTACCAACCCAATAAAAAGTAAAAAAGTTACCCCCAAAAGCAACCATAAAATTTCATTTTCAAATGGATAAACTATTGCAAGTGTTGCAATAAATGGAATAAAAACCCCAATCCCACCTAAATATGGCACTGCTTTTTTATGATTTTTGATTCGATTATCAGGCTTATCTAAAATATTAAATCTGTATGCCGCCTTAATCATCATTGGAATAATGTAAAGCGCTAATAAAAAAGAAAAAACCAAAGAAAAAACATGACGAACAAAAACAGCGTCCACTACCAAATCTCCCAAACCAATCTACCTTTTAAATTTTGCTTTTTAGTTTAAAAGCAATAAAAACTATTGCAAGCTTTTCATCATTAAATTCAAAAACCGATTCTTTTCATCAATGTGTAAAAACTCAAAAGATACATTCAAAATATAAAAAGGAAAAACCTGCCAGTCTTTTATTTTTTTTAATAAAGGTGATATTTTATACCAATCTTTTTGAGTTGTAATCACTCCATCAAGTTTATGTTTTTTTATAAGCTCAATTATATATCTCAGATCTTCTAGTAAGTATTTATGATGATCTGTATATTCTATTGATTCAAAAAGCTCTACCCCTAAATCTTTTACACTATCTACAAAATTTTGAAATGAACCAATACCTGCAAAAACTAAAAACTTTTTTCCTTTTAAGTTTTGACTAACAATATTTTTTTCACCTAAATAAGACAACCCAACAACTTTATGCATTCCAGAAAAAATATAATTTCTATCGAAATTAGACAGCAAATTATTTTTAATATTCTCTAACTCACGAATACAAACTACATCTGCATGAGTTAAAATAATAACATCAGCCCTTGAAAAATCTTTCTCTCTCAACCTTCCAGCAGGAAGACAGTGATTATTTTCAAAAGGCTTTCGTGCATCAAGTAGCAAAACTTCAAAATCTTTTTTGATATTATGATTTTGATAAGCATCATCTAAAACAACAAAATCTAAACCAGCTTTTTTATCCACCAAAAGAGAGCACGAGGCTACCCGATCAACCCCAATAACAATTGGAGATTGCAATGATTTTGCAGCCATAAAAGCCTCATCCCCACAAAAATCAACATCACAAAAAATGCCATTCCCGTCAGAGACTAAAAAACTTTTTCCTGTTTTTTCATTCGCACTTTTATAACCTCGCAAAACAACAGCGCCTTTAAATTCTTTTAAATTATTGATTAAAAACTGAACAAAAACAGATTTCCCCGTACCGCCAACAGAAAGATTTCCAACTGAAAAAACCTTAAAAGAAAAATATTTTTTGTGCCCAAATCTTTTTTTGACAAAGTTAACACACAAAAAAACAAATCTATAAAAAAATTCAAAAAAACAAATAAACCCGAAAAAAAAATTTTCAAAAAAATTTTTATCAGGCTTATTACAAAACTTATCAAAAAATATAATTAATCTCTTGTTAACCCCTTGCCTTTTCACCCGATGTCTCTTTTTCTTGCTTGTAACACTCTACAATATCGCCTTCTTGCCAGTTATTAAATCCATCACAAACAAATCCACACTCATACCCAGCATGAACCTCTTTTACAATTTTACCCTCTCGCTGCAAGCTTACAATCTTTCCCTCTCCAACAGGCTTGCC
>CAZFDQ010000219.1:0-3273 GCA_964518205.1 uncultured Pseudomonadota bacterium
AACAAAGTCAAGAATTTGAAAACTAAATTTTCCAGTTTTTGGGTCAAGACGTGTACCTCGCCCAATCATTTGAATGTATTTACCAACTGATTTTGTTAATGCGGCTAAAGCAATATAACGAACACAAGGTATATCAACACCTGTACTTAAAATATCAACAGATACAGTGATATAAGGTTTTTGATATGGCTTTTTAAACCAAGCTTTCAGTGTTTCATTAAGTTCGTTGTTTTCAGAAATGACTGCTTCTGCGTAATAGGGTTTTTCTGAATTATCATTTTGAAAAACTTTGTTTACTGCATTTGCAAGTTCATTGCAATGTGCCTGACTAACTCCAAACAAAATTACTTTTTCTCCATACTGCGTATTCTTTTTTATTTCCTCAGCTATTCGTAAACAGTTTTCTTCTGAAATAAATTTGCGGTTTAACTGTTCTAATTTTAATTTCTTTTTTGCCCCCAAAGCAATTACATACTTTTCTTTTGGTTCAAGTACATGGTCAAATTCAATTCCGCTTTTTTTTGCTTCATCAACTAACGAAGAGATTAACTCTATTGGTTTGTAAGGTGCAAGAAAACCTTCATCAATTCCTTTTTTGAGGTCAAATTGAAAATCCGGCTCACCTGATTCGCAACCGAATAACTTGTAGGTGTCAATAATTGCCAAATCTTCTTCGTCAACCTCTGTTCCTTCTTTAGGAGCAGCTATTCTTGGAGTAGCTGTTAACCCAATTCTTGGACAAAGGAAATGATCGAAAATAAGTTTTCGGTTTACATTAATACTTCGGTGGCACTCGTCCACAATAATTAAGTCATAAAAATTTGAAGACAAATCGCTATGAATTAATTCCAACGTATCAATAACAACAACATGAATACTTGCATTCTTACGAGCTCTGAAATTCGATGTTGTAATCCAACTTGAGGTAAACTCCCTGCTAATTAAAGAAAATCCATCATCAATGGCTTGTTTGGCAAGCATACGCCTGTCAACTACAAATAAAATTCTTTTGGTTAATTCACTACTCATTAATGCTTTTACCATTGCAACTGCTGTTCTTGTTTTACCAAGACCAGTTGCCATATGGATTAACATTTTTTGTTTTCCTGCTTTGTAACTTTCAATTATTGTTCGGATACATTGCAGTTGATAATATCTTTCTTTTCCTACGGTTGGGTCATAACCGCCAGCAATGGTAGTATCAATGATAATTTCTTTGTTGGATGCAATTTTTTTCTGTTGTTCAATTTTGAGTTTCATTTCTTCCAAACTCATGATAGTAGTAACCTGCTTAAATTCTCCAGCATCTAATCCACGCCAAGCATTATCATAAAACAAAATCCTTTCAGCACTACAGGCATAAAGGAAACGAGGTTTCAACAATTGAGTTACAATAGTGCGAAGTTTTAAAAGGTCTTTGTTTTCTTTATCAAGATTGTTCTCTATGACTGCCAAAACATCTCCGTTCAAATTTTGCAAAACAATGTCGGGACGAATATTTTTTAAAGTAGAATAATCCTTTTTTAGATTTTCAGGAATATCATAAATCTGCTGATACAACAATGTGTCACCCACTTTCCAGCCATATTCATTTACCAACTTATGTATAATTGGCAAATCTGTTGAAGTTGCCTCGTTAATTTTCTTGCTCATCTGCGACCTCCATTTTTATAGTTTCAACAAATTCAACGCCCCAAACATCGGCTAATATTTTTCCGATTTTCTTTTCAGCTTCTATTTTCATTTTACGCAAACTTTCCAATATCTGGCTTTGTACATCTAACTCATCTACAATTTTTTGTTGCGTTTCAAGGTCAGGCAACTTTAAACTTACTTTATTTAAGTCCTTTTGATAAACAGCCCAAATGCTTGTAGAACCTTTTTTTATATGATTTAATTTTTCATTCAATTCGACAGTTTGAAACATATAATTCACAAATGAAGGCAAAGCAAAATCTTTTAATCGTATTCTTAAAAGCATATGATTGTAAATAGCATTTCGAGGTATCCCTTGATAAATTGCCATTTTACCGACAAGCTCAAAGCTATTTCTAACATTTAACAATAAGTCATCTTTCTCTAAAATATACCTTTCCAGTGTTTCGATTTTTTCTTCAACATAAGCCAATTCAAAATTATCAAGGTCAATTCTGCCGTTTTGTAGATTTTGCATTTTGATATAAGGAATTCCTTGTTTATTTACAGATAAATCAGCTTTTGAAAAATTAATTCCTGCATCAATTGTTTCAACAATATCTGAAAATAAATAACTTTCGCCATTAATCAGAATATCTTCAATTTTGAATTCTGAATTTTTCAGAACCAAAACCACACCCTCAATAATTGCTTTTTGTTTTTCAATTTTAGCAACAATGACATTTTGCTCGTCAATAGATGGCAAGGGAATTTCCCACGCTTCCATATCCTCAAACTTAAAGTTCATACGTACACCACCACTGGCTTTTTCGTTTACATAATTTTTAAAGCCACTACTATTAAAAAGTGCATCTAAGTATTTTGGATTAAGTTCATCTTCTTTGCAAGCAAAAATAATGTATGCTCCACTTATTATTTGGTTGTCGTAATCATTCGTATTTAAACCAATGCTACCAACATTTATTCTGTATGGGTTGTAGCAAAATTCATTTTTGGCAACTAAATAATAGCTTTGATTGGTTTCTTCTGCTTGCAATTTTTCGTTTAAGAAAATGCCTATTTCATTGCTAACACCAAGCACTTTATAATTAACATCAGGGGTTTTGTTTGGCTTTATTTTGTTTTCATTCAATATCAAATAGTCTTTCAGTTTAACCATTGGATATTTTGCACCGCTTTTTAAAATCTCCTTTATTACATTAAGTTCCTTATGTTTCAAAATAAGTTCGTTATCCAAATTACTAACATATTCTCTCACAATGTCGGCTTCTAAAGCATTTACAGGATTTAACTTTAGCAAATAAGGTAAAATGTTTTCGGGTTTGCTGTTGCTAAGTTTTTTATAAACTTCATCAAGTGTGGACGCTCCATTGGGCTGTATATGTTTAAGGGCTTCTGTCCATTCTATAATTTGGCTGTCGCTTATGGCGCTTTTATAATTTGCTAAATTGAACGAGTAGTTGTGTGCCTTGTCAATACGTTTAGCAATTTCGTTTTGTATTCGGTTTTCAAGCATTTGGTCAAAAACTTTCAAGTCTATTTGCTTATCGGCTTCAGTAATTTTTTTTGCTTTAATTTTCCTGTCTAATTCCTCTGCTTTTTTTTCTTTTTCAATTT
>CAZFDQ010000220.1:0-2087 GCA_964518205.1 uncultured Pseudomonadota bacterium
AAATAAGAGTATATCCAAACGGAGACAAAATTTCAACAAGCGGAGACCAAAACAAAAAAACTCCAGAAAAACCAATTAACAAAACAAAAGAAATAATTATTCCACTATTTTTATTCGCAATAGCCGTTCCAATAGCAACCAAAATAATTGACAAAGTAACGGAGAAGTGGAAACCATGAAACCCAGAATTTTTAAAGAAATTACTAATGACGAAATTTATGAAGGAATAATGAAATTGCACAGAAAATTAGATAATCAAAATAGTTGTATAAAAATATGTGAAGAAAAAATAAAACACAATACAAATGAATTAGCACAATTAAGAGACTTAGGAAAATTATTTATAGGAGCAGTAATTAGCGGATTTGTAGGAATAGGAATATTTGTATTAAATTTAATAAGTGGTATAAAATGATAGCAGAAGGAATAGAATTAGATAACAAGTTTTATGCACAAAAAACCGCTGTAATAGCAAAAAGTGGTTATGGAAAATCATACGCAGTAAGAGTAATAATAGAAGAAGGATTAAAAAACGGAGTTAGTTTCATAGTAATTGACCCCCAAAGTGCATACGAAAATATTCCACAAATGGATTATGTTCATATTTCAGACATAAAAGATTACAAAAAATACGGAATGTTATTAGCACTAACAAACAAAAACGTAGTAATATCAACCAAAGGAGAAGATATAGAAAAACAAACAAAAGCAGTAGATACACTAATGAGAGCATACAAAAAATACATGAAAAAAGGAATACAAATGTGTATTATTGACGAAGGACATAAATTCGCTCCAGAAGGAGAAGGAACCCCTGCAAAAGGAACAATAAGAGGAATGTTCCAAGAAAATAGGAGCGATGGATTAGGAATAATAATTGTAACACAAAGACCAGCAAGATTAGATAAAACAATATTATCCCAAGCAGACAATTTACTAATGGGAAGAGTAACTTCTTACAGAGATAAAAATTCTATAATGAATTACTTAGATAATAAAGAAGATTTAGAAAAAATAAGTAAATTAGAAATAGGAGAAATGTTTTTTTATGGATTTGAAAACGATGAAGCAATAGTAAAAAAAGTTAGAAAATCCCAAACAGAGCATTCAGGAGATACTCCAAAACATTTATTAAGCGAAAATTCGCAAGACTATTATAAATATTCAAATAAAATCCTAAAAAGGAAAAAAAGGAGTGAAACAATGGAAGACAAAAAAGACATAGTAAAGAATATAGTGCCAAGTGTATCAACATTCAAAGACATGGCAATAAAAGGTGGAAAAGTTTCTTTAGGAATAGGAGTTGCAGGAATTGCAGGACAATACTTAGGAAACATGTTTTCTTCTCCGTTGCCAGTTGTTTCAAGCCGAACTTTAGGAAGTGCTATAACAATGGTAGGATTATATACAGCATATAATTTAATTCCAAACGCAACAGCAAAAGACATTTTAGAGTATTCAGTAGCTGGTTCAGCAATATATACTCTGGGAAGTGGAATAGCTGACGTTTTAATGGTTTCAAATATTAACCTACCAGCTCCAATAATGAATGTTTTCGGAATGGCAACAAGTGTTGCCCTACCAAAAGCAGAAGGACAAAAAGTTAATGCAACTCCAAATGCACAACCAGTAGATTTAGATACTGAATTCGCATAAATAGGTTTGAAATAAAAAAATTTGGATTTTCTTTTTTTGAATTGGAATTTAAATTCGTTGAAATATAGAGGAGATGATTTATTATGAACGAAGAAAATTTAGTAAAAAGCCCATTCACAATTGACAAAAACACAGACAATGTAACTTATTTGTCAGAAGATTTAGACTCAGCAACAGAATGGAAAGAAATATTGAAGTATCCAGTTCCATTAGGAACAGCAGTAGAAATAACTCCAGTAAATTATATTTTTGGACAATACTACGCAACTGATACTACAACACAAATAACAGCAGGAAGCTCAAGACTATTAAAGAAAAATGCAAACGGAACTGAAACAAGAGAATTTTGGAAAGGTTCTAATGGTATTTTCGGAGATATTGGAGATATTAGACAAAGACCAAAATTAAGAGTGCCAGTAATGATTAATGCT
>CAZFDQ010000221.1:0-12688 GCA_964518205.1 uncultured Pseudomonadota bacterium
TATCCGTTGGCGCATAGCTTTCTATTCCTGCAATTTTACGAAAATCGTTTACAGCGTGTGCGGCATTTCCAGCACCACCACCAACACCCAAGAAAAAAAGCCGCCCTTTATTTTTACGAACATCAAGTAATACTTTTAACATTTTTTCGATACCTGCAGGATCTATTTTATCTATGATATTTTTAACCTCACTTTGATAATTTTTTATAAAATCAAGCATTAAATTACCCTTTACAAGGTTGCTGAATAGGTTGAACTTGCTGGCCTGAATGAAGACGTATACAAAGATTTTCTAACATTCATCATAATTCTTGATCCATCAAAATCAAATCTAAATGGCATATGCACTAAACCCAAATTAGTTAAAGAAGCAATCAATTTTGCCTTCTGATAAGGGCAATAGAACATAAAAAAACCACCTCCACCAGCTCCCATAACTTTTCCACCAATTGCTCCATTTTTCATCGCAGTTTCATAACATTCATCTAAAAATGGATCTGATATTTTTGTTGATAATTTCTTTTTTGTTTGCCAGTGAACGTCTAGTAATTCACCAAATCGGTTTAAGTTACCCTTTTGAAAAGCATCTCGCGTTTCATAACCGATTTCTTTTATTTTATGCAATCGATCTAAAGTGCTTGTATCATTTGTTTTAGATTTTTCATTCTGTGTCGATAAAATATCAGAAGCTTTTCTTTCAATTCCTGTATAAAAAAGTAAAATATTATTTTCCAACTCAATCAACTTTTCGCTCGACATCTGAACAGGTTCAACAATAACATTTCCGTCACGTTCAAAAGTCAAACACGTAACACCCCCAAAAGCGGCAATGTATTGATCTTGTTTTCCTATTGGTTCACCTAAAATATCTATTTCTAATTTGCAAGCCTGTTCAGCCAAAACTTTTAAAGAAACAAATTCTCGCTTGTAAGCATGCAATGCATTTAACAAAGAAACAGTAAAAGAACTAGAAGAACCAAGACCACAATTTGCAGGAACATCTGCGATTGAGGCTATCTCTATCTCTTTTTCAATTTTCAATAATCTTAAAGCTTCTCTAAATATTCTATGTTTTATCTTATCAATAGAATCAACAACTTCTGTTTCTGAATAACTTAATCTTATCGACTTATCAAATCTTTTATTAACACAAATAAAAACATGTTTATTGATTCCTGCTGTAATTAAAAAACCACCAAATTTTGAATAATAAGAAGCCAGATCAGTGCCTCCGCCACCTAACGAGATCCTTACAGGGGCCGCTGATACAATCATTACTCTCCCTTACAAGCTTGAGGTTAAAATTAATTTTTCAAACTCTTTTAATCCATTAAAAGAACCAATCTCATAAAAACACTGCTTGGTTTCATACGCCTGCAACTCGCCTTTTTCCGCCAACTGTTTAAAAATAATTTCTAGGGCAAATTTTTTATTAAAAGGAATATACTGCAAAATTCTTTTATTTAAAATAGAAACACCATTGTCTATATAAATCTTATCTTTGCCATCTGACCACTTATCATATAAAACAACTTTATTATTTTCAACTACAACATTACTTCTATCTTTTTGATTAAAATTTTTGTAAACAACCATTAAGCCTAATGATGCAGCTTTTTTATAACTATTCCAAATATCTTGATAATCAAGCAAAAGATACGAATCTCCCCACATCACAAAAAAATTATCTTGCAATAAATCTTCTGCCTTTTTTAAGGCACCACCAGTTCCTAATAAGTTTTCACCCTCGTCACTGTATTTTATGTTCACGCCAAATTGGCTTCCATTCCCAAAGTAATCTTTTATCTGTTGTGCAAAATGCCCAACACAAAGAACAATATCTTTAATCCCATGTTTTTTTAATAACTCTATCTGATGCTGCAAAAACGGTTTTTCTAAAACCGAAATCATTGATTTAGGTATTTTTTTCGATAACTCCTTGAGTCGAGTTGCAAGACCTCCAGCAATAATTACCATCTGCATCTTTTTGTCCTAACATTTCTTTGACCGACAAAGTTATAGCCTGATGTGAATTATATTTTGCAAACCAGCCAAGATTATGAATCTTAGTCAAATTAAATCTTACCTTTGGAACATCTCCCTTCCAACCTCTATCTCCGCCACTGTAATTAAATTGTGTATTTTGCAAATTCATTTCTTGCACAACAATTTTAGCAATGCTTGCAACATCAATATAATCATCGGTTGCAACATTAAAAACACAAACTTTATTTGAAACATTTTCTTTAACAAACAACATCGCATTAATAATGTCTGATACATGAATATAAGATTTACTTTGAGTTCCATCACCCAAAATATCTAACTTATTAGAATCTTTTTTTAGCTTATTAATAAAATCAAAACCAACTCCATGCGTTTGACGCGGACCAACCACATTTGCAAACCTAAAAATACAAGCCTTTATATCAAACATATGACAAAAAGCACTAATCAAACCTTCGCATGCAAGCTTGCTTGCCCCATACATAGAAATTGGCAACAATGGACCATAATCTTCTGCGGTTTCTAAAAGTCCAACATCGCCATAAACTCCACTGCCGGAAGAATATAAAATTTTTTTAACTCCCGAATGTCTAGCCGCTTCTAAAACATTGTAAGTTAAAATTGTTCCTTGCTCTAAATCTAAATAAGTATCATACATTCCACGCGCAATATCAGGATTTGAAGCAAAATGAATTACAACATCATGACCTTGCATTGCATCTTTAACCTGTTGTAAATCAATCAAGTCACCTTTGATAAATTTAAAATTTTTATTGTCCCAATGATGTTGAATATAAGAAACTTGTCCAGAGCTAAGATTATCAAAAACAGTAACCTGATTACCTTCTTGCATTAACCTATCAGCCATGTGGCTGCCTATAAACCCCGCTCCGCCTGTTATAAAATATTTCATGAAAATATTTCTCCACTAACTCTTTAGACATCTCAACACATTTATCCATATTAATGTAAGCAAAACTTGCAAATCGTCCTGTGTAATAAATTCCTAAAGAATTTAAATAATCATAAATAACTTTTGTATTCTTTAAATAATCAGAATCATAAACAACATACGAATATTTAATTCTTTTCACATCTGTACAAATTACTTCGCTTTCTTTAAAACCACAAATATTTTTAACCCCGTCAACAACTTTTTTAATTAAAAAATCATCATCTTTTTTCAGCAACAAATCATTTGGTGGAACAGTAATTTCTGCAACCAAGTGCGAATAGTTTTCTGGAGCATTAAACTGCGAAAAATATTTCATAAAACAGATTCGATGTGGCAAGATATTTGGATCCGGCACATAAAAAGCTGTTCGCTTTGCCAAACCTTCATGTTTTACACCAATCATTACCAAAATCAAAGAATTGTACTGCAATTTGGCTAATGTTTGTGTTACTTTTTCTGGAACATTTTCTAACGAATTAATCAAATCAAAAACAGGAATAGTTGAAATAAGTTTATTTGCATAAACCGTTTTTTCTCCATCACTAATTTCCCATTCATCCTTATTTTTCCTAACCTTATTAACTCTGAAATTTAATTTTAAATCAGCTACTTTTTGTGCCAAAGAATCTGTTAACGACTGAATTCCACCGCGTTCAGGATAATAAAAATTAAGCTGATGCGTATAACCTTCTGTTTCTATTCCAATCGCAGATTTAATAATATCTTCTGTTGGAGGGCTTGGAATTCTATCAACCCAATGCAAAGACATTTCCCGCAAATTTCTTTTCCATATTTTTTTGTTGTATGGAATTAAATATTTATCTGCAATTCCATCTCCAAATCTAAACTTACACCATTCTTCCAGATTCGTAGCTTCTTTTTTTTCTCTGTTTAAAAAAGTTGTTAAACACTCAAAGATTTCTTCTTTATCTAAAAGATGCAAGCCGTTTTCAAAAGGATATTTTACAACTCTATCTTTATACCAAACAAAATTTGCACGACGCTGTTGATGAATATTTTCTCCAAGCCATGAAATCATCTCGCTTAATACTGATTTGTTTTTAGAAAATAAAATATGCCCACCAATATCATATGCAAATCCATCTTTTTCAAAGCTTCGGCAAAGCCCACCAGCAATACTATCCGCTTCTAAAACTGTACAGTTTCCATTCAAATATTTTGCAACTGAAAGGCCCGCCAGGCCCGCACCTAAAACAACAATCTCTTCTTTATCTCTCATTTTTCAAAATCACCTTTTTCGTGCATAAAAAATAAACTGAAATGCAAACAATTTTTTATTAATATTTGCTACTAAATCTTCTATAGGATAAAAATATTTAAGATAAAATTGATAAGACTTTGAATCTACAATTGCTCGAGGATTAGTTTTGTTATTAACAGAACGCATAAAAAATTTTCTAACAACAGGCAACAAAGCTCTTACAAAAAATGGAGTAACTGCTATCTTTTCTACTTCAAAACCAGCAGATTCCAACATTTTTTTTGCTGTCTTTTTTGTAAAAAAACGAATATGTGTTTTATCCAAAATACCGGTATCTTGATAATCAAATTTTCCAAATAAAAGTTTTAATCTTATATTCCATGCCGCAATATTAGGCAAAGAAACAATAACATGACCACCCGGCTTTAAATATGATTTAAAATTATTTAAAACTTTAAACGGATTATAAAGATGCTCCAAAATATCAGCAAAAATTATTAAATCAAAAGATTCTTTTTCCAGGTTGGATAACTGGTCTACTTGAGTAATATCGCAAACATATGCCTCATCTAATCTTGTTTTTGCAATATCAATTGCGTGCTGGCTCAGATCAATTCCAACAGCATAATTATTTCTCTTTTTTAAATATTCACCTAATTCACCAAAACCACATCCAACATCCAAAACTTTTTTTCCACTCCCAACTAAATTAAAAAGTTTTAAAACTCCTGGGTTTGGCTCTTCAAAATATTGGTATTCTCTGTCTAACGCCACCAATCCTTTTGACACTTATACTCCTTTTTTAGTTTTCTCATATTAATCAAAGATCCAATAATTATTTTTGGAATTTTTTTTGTTGGCATTCCACGAGACTGACCCTGCCGTTGAAAATAAGAAATCGGTACTTCACAATACTGCAACCCACTTAAAATTGTTCGTAAAACAATTTCTGAACCTATCAAATTTTTGTACGAAAGCCCTTTTTTAAACACACGATCTACAACATTTTGATTAAACAATCTAAAACCACTATCGGAGTCAAAAACATTGTTTAAATTAAAATACGATCTTAAAACAAAATTATAGCCATTGGTAAAAATCTTTCTATACCACTGGTCGTTTCTATCTGCTTTTCTTCCCACAATCAAATCGTAATCTTTTCTTTTTTCATACAATTTCCAAAAATCATTTGGATCATTCTTAAGACCTGTGTCTGAAAAAAATATATAATCATTTTTAGCTGATAAAACTGCTTCAATCAAAGCTTTTGAATAACCCTTGCGCTCTTTGCTTGTAAGATGAATTATTCCTAATTCTTTTACCAACTTTTGAATAATTTCAGTTGTACCATCTTTACTTCCATCTTCTGCAACAATAAATTCAGAACCTGGAAGCTTTTGAATAATATTTTTATGAAAAGAACGAATCTCTTTTTCTATCGTTCCTGCTTCGTTATACGCTAAAAATATTAATGATATAGGCTCATTACTACTCATAAACTAACTTTCGTTTAATATCCAAAATTTTTGATCTTCATAATTCCAGGTAACAAAAACAGGATCTTGTTTTAATATTTTATCATCAAAAATCATACTTGCTTCGTATGTGTTATTTTTTGGATCAACTTTATCGATAATATATTTACCCACAGGAATATATTTATTGCTACCAATATCCCAGCAACTTGTAAACCAAAGCTTTTCACTATTCAATGAAACAAACTGTAATCCATTTTTTATAGGAACAATCTTTAAATAATTTTCATCTAACCATTGTGTGTTTGTATCAAAAAAATGTTTAATCTTTACTCCAAAATAATATTCAAGCAAAGAATAATTTCTATCAACAGATGTTCTGATTGCAGAATCACAATAAACGGGGCGACTACTATTTTCGTCTCTTAACCAAATAGCTTGAGTTAAACCAGGACCAAAGTTAGCAGGAATTGCTATAAAACATATTGGCCTATTTTTTGTTTGAGGATCAGCTACTAATTCATCAAAAGCTAATTCTATTTTGTGAAAATTTTTTTCTCGAAGCTTCATGTTCACAATCAAATAAAAAGCATTAAAAATAATTAATAAAGAAAAAAGAATAAAACTAGCCCTTTTAAATTTATTCAAATTTCCTTTATAAAATCTTATGCAAAACAAAAATGCAAAAATAAAAAAAGGCAAAGTTTCATAAACATAACGAGTATAATGACCTCTCATTACAGCTGGCCATAAAAGTACAAAAACACAAAAAACAAAAAATAAAATTGTTAATTTTTGAGAATTTCTCATAAAAAAATAAATAAAAACCAAAACAATCAACGCAAAAATAAAACTCTTTAAACACGGATGTCCCCACGGAAACCAACCCAAACCCAATATATCTGTTGCATAACAAATAGCATAACAAGCATTTTGTTTCATACTACTCAAACTAAAAAAGCCAAAACTTCTACCTGCAAAATTTGGCGGAAACAGAATTGCTCTAAACAAAAGATATAAAAGTGATGGAATCCATAAAATTGTTGTTAAATAAATATAACGCCAAATATTTTTCCAAAAACCAACAATATTAATATTTAAAACTTTCTTTTCATATAAATAAGATCCAAAAAAAACAACTGCTGGAAAAACAATAATGCTCTCTTTTCCTAAAAGAGTTACAACATATGGCACAGCGCAAAACCACCAATAAATTGTTTTTCTAGTATCCAAGTATCTTTTAAATAAAAAAAGGGAAATAAAAATAGAAAATAATCCAATTTGATATTGCTGCGCACCAATCCAACCCAACCAGCCAGCCAAACTAGGATGAAAAGCAAAAAACATCGCCAATAAAAAAGCCCATACTAAGGAAGTAAAATACAAAAACAGATAAAACAAAACAGAACTATTCAATGCATGAAAAAAAATTGTTATCAAAAAATGCACATAAGCTGATGATCCAAATAAAACGGTTGATAAATAGGAAAAAACAAACATAAATGGTCGATATGAAACCGCAGAAAAAGTTAAATCTTTATGAATAATATAATTAGAAGGCCGACAAACATCCAATGTGCACTGATCATAAAAAAGGTGTAAAAACTGCTTCCAACTTTTTATCTGAGAATGAAAAAAATTTCCAAAATCATCTGTAGGGCAAAATCCCCAGTTTGTATATGGAATACCCAATAAACAAAAAACTATAAAAAAAATAAAAAAAGACCATCCTATTTTCTTTTTCAAACGACTCAAAGATTCTCCAATACTACAAATTTATGTTTTTGATAATTCCAAGTAATATATACAGCATCTTTATCAAAGTAATTTTGACCTAAATCACTCTGTTTTTTTTTCTTTAACTTATTATTATAACAACCAAAAGAAAGCATAATGTTATCAACAACTAATGATGAATCCCCACTATAAACCCATATCGCTTGCTCAAAACCTTCTCTAAATAGCTCTATTGGTAAATTAAAAAAGCATAAATGCTTACTTTTAAAATTATTTTCTTTAAATAATTGTTTATAAGCATTATCCGATTTGCTTAAAAAACTTTCGCGTTGTCGTAAATTAGAAAATAATAAATATCCATTAATCGGTAATAATAAATACAAAATAAACACTAAAAAGTGTTTAATAATTTTTTTTTGAGGCCCCTGAAAAAACTTAATTCCAAATAAAATAAACAAAATAAAAAAAGGTAAAATAAAATAAACATAACGATGACAATGTTTAATTAACAAAGATGGCCAACTAAATAAGCCAATACTAAAAACAAAAAATAGCAAAAAAGATTTTTTTCTATTTTTTATAATCAGCCAAAAAAGAAAAAACCCTACCAAAACAATCAAACATCCCTTTAATAATTGATGATTTTTGGGCATAAGAGTTAAATTAAACAAATCAGCAATATAGGTAACAAACTCAAAAAAACGAACTTTTAAAAATGTAAACAATCCCAAATTCCACCTGTATTTACTTCCATCCCCACCAAGAGGATATAAATAGAGTTTTATACCCAAATAAAAACAAGAAACCACCCAGTAACCAAAGGAAATAAAAACATATCGTCCTAAATTTTTGAAAAAATAAATATTATATTTACTTTTATACTTCTCATAAAAATAAACAGCTAAAATTATCCAAAAAGGCATAACAATGGGCGGCTCACCAGAAAAAACTGAAACCAGAAATAAAAAACAGGATAAAAAATAGAAAAACAATTTTTTGGTATCAAGATATTTTTTTAATAAAAAAATAGATCCTAACCCCAACAATAATTGCATATGATATTGCAAACCACCAAGCCAGCCTAGCCAATTAAATAAGATGGGGTGAAAAGCAAAATATAAAGCAAATAAAAATGCCAATAAAAAACTTGAAAAATTTAGAAAAATATTAAACAAAATTACAGAAATTAAGGCATGAATTCCAACCATAAACAAATGATAATAATATCCATTTAAATCAAAAAAACATCTTTGTATGAATGTGTAAACAAACAGCATTGGACGATAGTAAGCAGAAATAAATGAATTGCTACTAACAAAAGATTGAGTACCACAAATAACTTCAGTATCCCCATTTATAAAAAAATCAAAAAAGTCTCTCAAGCTTTTTACTTGTGATCTGAAAAGATTTCCATAATCGTCAAAATAAAAGCTCCATCTAGTAAAAGGAATACCTAAAATGGAAAAAACTAAAACAAAAATAATCACAGATAAAATCAATCTTTTGTGCTTATAAAAAGATATTGTAAGGTTCATAAACTCAAAACCTTAAATTTACTCTCCATTGTATCCCAAGTTACAAAAACAGTATTTTCATCTATCCATTTATCATCAAAAACTATAGTCATATCAGTAATAACATTATTATCTAATCGTTCATGAATCAAAAATTTGCCCATCGAAAATTCATGCCAAATTCCAACTTCAGACTCTTTAGATGTCCAAACATATGCTTTTTGATTTGCTGACCAACGTAAAGGAAAAAAGGAAAATTTTTGCCACCAACCACAATGATCGTAATCCAAAGAAGTTAATCTAAATCCAAATTTTTCATCTTTTTTTATTGGAATAATTTTGCTACGTACTCCATTTTTTTTATAATCTCCTCGACATCCCATGCTACCAGCCAGAGCCAAAGTTGAAATCCTTACATGAGCTAATTTTAGATCCAAATTATTTAAATATACTTGAAAAATATTTTTTATATCCGAATAAAAAGGTATTCCGAACAAAACAAAATTTGCATTTTGCTTAAAACTATTTTCTTGAAAAAAAACGTCCGTATCTTTTTTATGCTCAATCAAACTAGCACTAGCACTTTTAATATCACGTACATTGTAAAAGAGCCCAAAAGAAACGGCTAAAATAATCAAAAAATAAATCACAGACATAACAATTTTTTTCACAAAATTATTTTTTAAACTTTTTTGAAAAAAATAAACTCCAAATAAAAAAATAGAAACAACAAAAGGATACATTCCGCTTATATATCGCGCGTTTAGATAAGCAACCAAACCAGGCCAACTAAAAAACAAAGCTCCTAAAGAAAGAAAAAACAATAATTTTATATTTTTCCTAAAACTAAAAATCATAAAACCAATTAAAAATAAAATTAAAAATTTTCCACCCCAAGAAGAGGTAGAAACATTAACTAAATTTTGGCTCCATGCCCAAAAGCGCTCCATAAAAAAGCTGCTTTTCACAGTTGAAACAACATTACTTGCCACCATCCCTGTGGTTTGCACCTGATTTGCAACAGAAGAAGTTGTTTTTAAAACTACATTAGAAGAAGTTGCAAAAAATTTAGCAACAAATGGTATTTTTAAATATAAATTATAAAGCGTTCTATCAAATGTACCAAAACCAAAACAACTAAGCCGAATTAAAACATAAGCAAAATAAGCAACAAAAAAAATCCAAGTTTTTTCAAAAGCGTATTTTAACCTTTGCCAAAAAGATACGTCTAACCTATAAAAAAGATAAACCCCTACAAAAAGCCAAAAGCCTAGAGGCAAAGTATTTTCTCTAGAAATTATAGAGAAAAAAAACATTAAACCTGCCAAGTAAAAGTTTATTTTTTTACCCACCCCAAACAAAAAAGATCTATAAAACAAAAGACTTAATAATAAAAAAAATATTGCCATTAAATTGTGCAAAGTACTTATCCAGGTAATCCAACCAATCGAATAATTAAACGCAAGCAACAAACCACCAACAAACGACAAACCCAAAGGCAACCAGAAAGATAAAAGATAAAAAAACAATACAGAGTTAAGCGCATGAAACAAAACATTTACAATATAAAAAGCATAAGCATTAAAACCAAATAAATAATAGGTAATAGTAAAAGGAATATGTTGCATTGGACGATAAAAAGCTGAAACCAAATTAGCTTTTGGAACATTAAAATTTATAGGATAAATATAATTTCTTTCATCTTCAGTAAAAACTCTAATAAAATCACCCCAGTTTCTAATAATGCCCTCAATAATATTTCCCAAATCATCTGTGGCAAACCAGAGATCTTTAATACAAAAAGCTAATGGAATAAAAACCATAAAAAATAATAAAATAGATAAAAACAATTTTGATTTAAAAAAATTAAATCCTTGCCTCATTACCTTTTGCCTTAAATTGTAAAGGTTTTAAATTTTCTTCATTCTCAACTTGCTTGCAATCAGCTTCCACCATCAATTTAACTAAATCTTCAAATTTTGTTTTTGCTTTCCAACCAAGTTCTTTTTCTGCCTTTTTTGGATCACCAATTAACAATTCAACTTCTGTTGGTCTGAAGTAACGAGGGTCAATGCACACTAATGTTTTTCCTGTGTTTTTATCAAAACCCTTTTCTTCAATTCCTTCACCTCGCCATTCAATATCAACATCAATTTGTTTAAATGCAACTTCTACAAACTCTCTAACTGTATGAGTTTGCCCTGTAGCAATTACAAAATCTTGAGGTTTTTCTTGTTGCAACATCAACCACATAGCATACACATACTCTTTTGCATATCCCCAATCTCTTTTTGAATCAAGATTTCCTAAATAAATATTTTCTTGCAAACCATTTTTAATTCGCGCAACAGCTCGTGTGATTTTTCTTGTAACAAATGTTTCACCCCTGCGCTCAGATTCATGATTAAACAAAACTCCGTTGCATGCAAACATATTATAAGCTTCACGATAATTTACTGTAATCCAATAAGCATAAATTTTTGCTGCAGCATAAGGAGAACGAGGATAAAAAGGAGTTGTTTCTTTTTGAGGAACTTCTTGAACTTTTCCATAAAGTTCACTTGTTGAAGCTTGATAAAATTTTGTTTTTTCAGCTAACCCCAAAATTCGAATAGCTTCTAATAATCTTAAAGTTCCAACAGCATCAGCATTTGCTGTATATTCTGGGGTTTCAAAAGAAACAGCCACATGGCTTTGTGCTGCCAAATTATAAACTTCATCAGGCTGTACTTCTTGAACTATGCGAATAAGATTGGTGGAATCCGTCATATCACCATAATGCATGATAAAATCTCGAGAATTGTATTGATGTTTATCTTGATAAATATGATCTACTCTTCCTGTATTAAAGCTAGAAGACCTGCGTTTTATTCCGTGAACTTGATAACCTTTTTGAAGCAAAAGCTCTGCTAAATAAGAACCATCCTGGCCTGTAATTCCTGTAATCAACGCTTTTTTCATAGCACCCCTTTAGACTTATAAAAGCTCCTGCAATTTATTTTCTTTAATTTTAGGCAACAATTGTTTTACCTTTTCTACTTCATCTCGACGAGCAACTAAAATGACATCATCATCTTCAACTACACAAAGATCACTAACCCCAATAAAAGCAACCAGTTTATTCTTGCTTGATCTGCTTAACTGAATTAAATTACGTTGCCCATCAACATTTATAACTTTTGTATTTTCTTTTTTGTACTGATTTTGCAACGTTAAAAATACATCTAAATTGCCAACATCCGTCCAATCAAAATCACACGGTAAAATAACAACATTTCGGCTTTGCTCCATGACTGCATAATCTACAGATATTTTTTCAATCTCTTCATATGTAATTTTTTTATTCAAATAATTTTGAACAGAATAAAAAAGCTCAGCAGCACAACTTTCAAACTCATTCAAAAACACAGAAACCTTTGCAACAAAAACTCCAATATTCCAAAACATGTTGCCTTGATGCATATATTTTTCAGCTAGCTTTTTTTTAGGTTTTTCATGAAATTTGAAAACATCGTAAACCTGGCCACAATTAATTTTTTGCGAACAAGCCTGAATATAACCATAACCGGTTGCTGGCTTTGTTGGCATCACTCCCAATGTTACAATTTTTTCATTTTGACTCGCATATTCAATTGCCTTTTGCAAATAAGCAATATACTTTTCACATTGATGCACATAAGAATCTGCCGGTAAAAAAATAACAACCGCATCTTTATCTTTTTTAGCTAATTCAAAACAACTATAAAGAATTGCAGGACCAGTATTTCGTGCTGCTGGT
>CAZFDQ010000222.1:0-8649 GCA_964518205.1 uncultured Pseudomonadota bacterium
TATTTGATAACAGAAAAGAAACTCCAGAGTTATCTTCTGATGTTTCAGTTATAGATCCTTCTAAATTATCTGAGCTATCCAAAGATGTAGATTTAAAATTAAAAGTTGTTCCTGTAGTGAATGAAATACCTGTAGAGCCAACACAATATAACAACAGGATGTTGCAGGTTGCTGCAGGTTATACCGATAAATTTGTTCCTGTAGTGGGAAGCGATGACGACAATATGTTTTGTCTTTGCGTAGATGATAATAATATGTCTCCTAGGTTTGCAAAAGGCGATTACCTTGTTGTTTCTCCAGGTGTTTGGACCCGCTCAGGTGATATAGTTGCCGTTGAATATGGTGACGAAGACGAAAAAGTTAGAGAAATCGCACAGGTTAACTTTATGGAAGATTTTGTGGTCTTAGAATCTGTTAACCATAAAAGAGCTCCAAAAGCGCTTGTTCGTGGAAAAGATCAATTCAGAATTATTGGTAAAGTTATTTATCGATATCAAAAAATGGTGTAATGTATCCACAGCGTGTGGCCCCGCTTGCGGGGCTCACTGCGCAGTGGGCTATCTCAATATCACATGGTTAAAACCATGCTAAAGAATACAAGTTTTATCTATTAATTTTTGATTTTTTGATTGTGCGTTCTTTGCCTAAGCCTGAAAATGTGCTAAAATAAGCATAGTTTGAAATTCTGGTCCCATTAATAGGCATATGCCTATTATCTCCCCAGAAGTGATTAGATGTTTAACTATTTATTAGGGAGAACCTATATTATGCAACGCTATGAAACGTTGATTCTTACCCGTACTCAAATTACGGCAGACGAACTTTCTATGCTAGAAAATTATTTTGACAAACTATTATCTGATGCAAAAGGCTCACTTCTTGCTTTTGATAAGTGGGGTAAATACAGACTTGCTTATCCTGTTAATAAAAGTGATTATGGCATTTATCTTCTTGCAAGATATGAAATGCCAGAAGAAGCCATAACTTCTACATTCAAAAAAGTCGCTGAATTTTTCAAAATTAAATGTAACGAAATTGTTATGCGTAATGTAACAGTTAAGTTGGATGCGCAAGCTCCGCTTGCATATAAGTATCCAGATCCTATTGATGGTGGAAAAGCTGGTTTAGATACTTTTTTGAAGGAAAATAAGATGGAAAGTTTGCTTGAAAGTGTTGGTGAAGGAAAAGAAGGGCAACCAGCTCAAGAACAAGCAAAACAGCCAGTAGAAAATACTGAAACTGAAGTTGCATCAGAAAAAACAGAAGCGCAAGAGAAGGAGTTTGCTGAACAGCCTGCTGAAAAAGAAGATAACAGCGAAGAATAAGTTTAAAAGGATTTTATATGTCAAAATTTAAATTAAAAGTTAGTGCTCGTTTATTAAAGAAAAAGATTCGTAAGCAATCTTATGTAACAAATAAGCATTGCCGTTTTTGCGCAGATAAAGAACAGGAAGCTAGCATAGATTATAAAAATGTTGGTTTGCTTAGAGGTTTTTTAACAGAACGTGGTAAAATTTTACCTTCACGTGTTTCTGGTAATTGCTTTTATCACCAACGTAATCTTGCAAATCAAATTAAGCTTGCACGTTCAATGGCTTTGTTGCCATTTTGTTCTTTGCATAGATAAGAATTTTTGATTTTGTAATAAAAAGTCAGTCCGTTATTTAATCTTAAATAACGGACTGACTTTTTATTACAAAATCTTTTTTTTGAATCGATTTCGAATGGTTAAGTATAAAAAATTTACAACAATTCCACTTCCTACAGATGTCAAAATATTGATCCATGTAGGATATGTAATCATAAAACCTGAAACTAAGAATGCTAAGCCTGTACAAAATAAAGCTGGTAAAGCATAAGTATATTGTGTTTGAACGTGGTCCATGTGATATGCACCAGAACTTTTTGCCGACATAATTGTTGTATCAGATACTGGAGCCATGTGATTGCCTGATGTAGCACCAGATAAAATTGCTCCAAGCATTGGGAAAAATATTGGTAAACTTTGCAACATGACAGGAGCTTGCAATTGCATAAATGATATTAGCATTGGAATGGCAATAGGAATTATAACAGCCATTGCACCCCATGCAGAACCCATTGATCCGGCTGTTATTGCCGTTACTGCAAAAAATAATAATGGTAAAAATTTAATTGCAACATGACCAATTAAAAGATTTGCAATATATGGTCCTGTTCCTAAATCGTCTAAAATTCCACTAAATGTCCATGCAAGAACCAAGACAATAACGGTAGAAAACATTAAGCCAGCACCTTCCCATAAGTTTGACAAGATTTCTTTAGGCTTTATTTTTTTGCGGATTAGATAAAAAATAATTGTTGAAACTAGTGTAATAACGCCAGCCCAAAATAGAGCCATCTGTGATTTTGCGTTTTGCAGAGCTATTAAAAGATTGTTTTTACCTCCAAAAATAAAAAAACCTCCTGAGTATAAAAGTCCAATAATTACACATATAATCAATGTAATTATTGGAATTAAAAAATCAAAAACAGATGCTTGTTCAATATTTTCTTTTGTTACGTCTCGCATTTTTCTTGTTAATGGCTTTTTGCCACAAAATAGGTTATCGGTCTTTTCTGCAACTTTTTCATGTCTATTCATTAGTCCAATAGATATTTGTCGTCTTACAATAAACCATGCACTCGCAATGATAATGAGGGAATAAAAGATGAATGGGATAGTTTGAGTAAAAACAAAAAATGGATCTGCCAAAATATAGGTTTCTGGATGAGTTGTTTTGCAAATTCCTGCTTTTCTGAGCTGAATTACAACATATGCAGCCCAACTAGAAACAGGAGCTAAAATTGCTAATGGTGCAGCCATTGAGTCTACCAAAAAAGCAAGTTTTGCTCTGGCTATTTTAAATTTATCTGTAAGTGGTTGCATAACAGAACCAACTGTAAGACTGCTGAAATAATCATCTATAAAGAAGAATAAAGATAATGTTAAGCTGGCTGTCTGTGTGGCTTTTTTACTTTTTAATCTTTTTTTAATAAAGCTTGAATAGGCATACGCACCACCAGAATGGTTAACTAGAACAATTATGATTCCAAGAGTTAGTAAAAATAAACATATTGAAAGTCCCCAATTTTCATTAAATGCGCTCCAGCTGGTTAGAGTTTGTAGTTCAGACTTTTCCCAGGTTCTAGAAATAATTGTAGAAAATAATTTAGGGATATCGTAATTGTTTAGTATGAATGCAGCAGATATAATTCCTAAAAATATTGATGTAATAACACGGCGTGTAATAAATGCACATGTTAAAACGATTAGTGGCGGCAATAATACTAACCAGTCGGGTTGCATAACGATTTCCTTATTTTTGGTGATATTTTAACACAAACTGGCTTTAGTATAACAAAAAACAGATATTAAGTTTACCCCCATAACCAAGAGAAAAAAGATCTTTTAGCTAGTTTTTTAGGTCTATAAAAAGCTTGTTTGATTACTTCTCGGGTACTAAAGCCAAAACTTTCCCCAATTTTGATTATTTCAAAGTTGTCTTGATCTTGTGGGTTTTCTGTTGAAACAGCAGCTTGAGGGAGTTTTTCAAGCTCTATTGTTTGACCTCTTTTTTCTTTTTCTGTTTTTAGTGTTATTGTTGTGATTGTTTCTTTTCCTTCAGCATTTGTTGTTTTAGATATTTTAATTTGTCTTTCATTATTTTTTATTTCTGGATCGATTGCTGGATATATTAATATTTTTGCAAGTTTAACCAGTTTATTGTTATGGTTTTTTGTGTATTCAATTGTTGTTTGTGGTTCACCATAGATGTTTGAAATTGCAATATCAGCATCATCCTTTCTTATGGTGGCATCTTCTGTTGCTACATATTTATCATCTTCTAATGTTAAAACTGTGTATTCATTTATTGTTGTTTCATCTTCTGTTGTTGCATATACAAGAAATATTACGATTTCTTTATCTGAAGTATTTTTAATACTTAAAGCAAAATTATTTGCAATAGTTGATAAGCTGATTAAGAGTAATAGGCTAAAAAATTTTGTGTTCATTATTTCTCCTTTTAAAAAATAATTTGTTTTGTAACGCTATCTTGTATTAAAATGAAAAACTTGGACTTTAAATTCAAAGACGAACTGATTTTTACTTATATGTTGAAGGTATAGATAACATTGTCTGAATTGCAATATTTTATTATTTTCTAAAAGAACTCACCTTTAAAGACTAGTTTTGCATTTGCTTGTAAATTTACCTGGTGATTTTTATCAACATGACACAAAACGGTACCTCCCAACATTTGAATTTCTATTTTTTCTTCGGATTTTATTTTTTTTAGATGAAAAAGAGTTGAAACTGTGGCTGTGGTTCCCGAGCCGCATGCAAGTGTGATGCCACAGCCTCGTTCATGAACTAGCAGATTTACCTCCCAAAAGAATTCGACATTTGTTTTATTTTCAAAAAAATTATGATTTTCAATTTTATGCCCATATTTTTTCAACCATTCAAGATCTATTTTTTGAAAAATAATAAAGTGTGGATTGCCAACATTTGCAATGTGCCCTTTAAGCTTTTGATTATCAACAGTAATCGTTTTTGTTCCTAAATATATTGCTTGTTCTATTTTATTTATAATTTCTATTGAGGTTGAATTTTTTTGGATTAAACATTCAATTGTTTTGTTTCCCATTTTTATAAAAAATTTTTTGGGAAAATTATGATGAGTGAAAAGGTGATGAGCCAAGCAACGTAGGCCGTTGATGCACAATTCTGCCTGGCTTCCATCGGCATTAAATATTAAGCCTTCAGGCGTTTTATCTTCTATATTTTTTTTTAAAATCAAAATACCATCTGCGCCCACTCCAAAGTTTCTGTTGCTAGAATTGATTACAAATTGAGTCCATTTTTGGTGACTTATTTGATTTTGGATATCAGATTCTTGTTGCTGGTACCAGTCGAGTAGGATGAAGTCATTACCAAGAGATTGGTATTTATAAAACTTTGTTTTCACCCCAAACCTTGCCTAAATAAGCTCTTCCTGAATCACCAAATGTTATAACAACAGTATCGCTTTCGGTTAAGTTTTTGCAATATTCAAGTGCTGCGTGTACTACGGCACCACTACTAAGCCCTACCAAAAGACCTTGTCGTGCTAACTTTCTGGTTGTTTCAAAAACATCTTTATCCTCAATTGGAATAATTTCATCAATAACAGACCTATCTAATGTGTCACTTATAACATCAATTCCGATCCCTTCTGAATTGTAAGCTTTGGGAGTTTTGGAAGAATAAAAAGATGTTGCAGCATCAACACCAACAATTTTTATATTTTTATTTTTTTCTTTTAAATATTTTCCAACACCAGAGATAGTTCCGCAACTACCTGCTCCCACAATAACGTGAGTTACTGTTCCGTTTGTTTGCTCCCAAATTTCTTTTCCTGTTGTGTGGTAGTGTGCTTTAGGGTTTGCAGTATTAAAATATTGATCAGGCATAAAACTATTTGGAGTTGTTTTTGCTATATGAACAGCTTTTTCATGGCAACCTTCTGGATCGTTGTGAGAATCTGTATTTGGACAAATGTGAACAGTTGCACCGTAAGCACGTAACACATTAACTTTTTCATCAGAGGTCCTGTCGGGAACTGTGATTATAACTTTGTAACCTTTTAATGCGCCAATCATTGCAAGAGCAATGCCTTGATTTCCTGAAGATGCTTCTACAATTGTTCCGCCTGGCTTTAATACCCCATCTTTTTCGGCTTGCTCAATCATAAAAAGAGCAGAGCGATCTTTTATACTTCCTCCAGGATTTAAATATTCAAGCTTTGCTAGAAGTGTTGGCTTTGTTCCAAGGTCAAGCTTTGCCAAGGGTGTGTTGCCTATAAGTTCTAAAATTGTTTTGTATGTTGATTTTGCCATGAGGGTTCCTTTTTGGTGAAAAGGCTTTATTAAAATTGTGATCCGTTCTCCCTGAGGAGCGAACACAGCGTGTGAGCGTTTCGAAGGGTTTTATTGAACGGTTTCCTTTTATGTCGAAGAATCAGTCTAAAACTTTTTAATTTTTATTTCTAGGGTATATATTTTATAATACAAAATAAGATAGAGATATATATTAATTTTTAAAAGGATAAAAAAAATGGCTGAAAAAATTCGTGTTCGATTTGCTCCATCCCCTACAGGTTTTATGCATTTAGGTAACGTTCGTGCTGCTTTAATTAATTATCTTTTTGCTCGTCAAAAAAAAGGAAAATTTGTTTTGCGTATTGAAGATACAGATAAATCTAGAAATATAGAAGGTGGAGCGTTACAAATTATAAAAGATTTACAATGGTTAGGTCTAAAATATGATGAAGGTTTTAATGTAGGTGGAGAGTTTTGGCCATATGATCAATCTGAAAGAAAAACAATTTATCAAAGAAATTTAGATGACTTAATTGAAGCTGATAAAGTTTATCGTTGTTTTTGTACGCCAGAAGATTTAGAGCAACGTAGACAAGAACAGCTTGCCGCTGGTCAGCCTCCAAAATATGATAGAAGATGTAGGCATCTTTCTGATGATCATATAAAGCAAAAGTTGGTTGCGGGTCTTTCATTTATTTGGAGATTAAAATTAAACGATGATGCAGTTTATGATGTTGATGATATGGCCAGAAGTACGATTCGTTTTGAGATGAAACATTTTTCAGATCCTGCACTTACTCGCCATGATGGAAGTTTCACTTTTATGTTTGCAAACTTTGTTGATGATTGGAAAATGGAGATTACACATGTAATTCGAGGTGAAGATCATCTTTCTAATTCTGGTTTACAGGCGGCTCTTTTTGATGCATTTGCAGTTGAACTTCCAAAATTTTGGCATCTGCCAATGCTTTGCAATAAAGATGGTAAAAAACTTTCAAAGCGTGACTTTGGTTTTTCTTTAAACGATTTGCGTGACGATGGATTTTTACCTCAAGCAATTTGCAACTACTTAGCAATTGTCGGTGGTACTTTTGAACAAGAGATTCAAAGTTTGGGTGAACTAGCTCAAAATTTTAATTTTGAAAATCTGCATTCAACTGGTGCCATTAAGTTTGATATAGAAAAACTTACTTGGGTAAACCACAAATGGATTGAACGATTGAGCATAGAAAAATTGCTTATAGTGGTAAAACCGTTTTTACACAAACAGATTCCTACAAGTAAAAATCTTGATGATGATAAATTAAGATTTATTTTAGAAAAAGTTAAAACAGATATTAAAACATTAAAAGATGTAGGTGATGTTTTAGGCTTTTATTTTAATGCCCCAGATGTTGATAAGAAAAAAATTGAAGAATTTTTGGGAGCAGAAAAAGCAGCGATTGCTCTTGCTATTATTAAAATTCATTTACCTCTTTGTGATAAAACAGAACAGTTTTTGGATGCATTAAAAAAAGATGCAAAAGAAAAAGGCTTAAAGATTAAAGAAATTTTTGGTCCGTTGCGATATTTGCTTACAGGAAAATTTAGCGGAATTGGCATGCATGATTTGTTTGAGATGTTGGATGATGAGGAGATAAAAGAGCGATTGTCGTAGGTTGGTCGTCATCCCGGGCTTGACCCGGGATCCATTCCTTAATCTTTTAATCTATTCTCTACATCTTCAAGTTCTTGAATGTAATTATGTTTTAAAAAATAATTCATAATTTCAAGAAAATAAGCTTCGCCATCTTGTGGAACAAAAAATTCCCAGTAACCTTTTTTTGTTTCCATACTTCGGGCGAATACAAGATTTTCTTCAGCGCGCAAACAGCCGCTGACAAACCATGCTTTGTCTTTTAATACTTTTGCTTGATAATATTTGCAATACATTTTTGTTCCATAGATATTTGTTTAAAAAGTTTCCTATTAAATAGGATAACACCAATAAAAATGGGGCGCAATTTTGCGCCCCGTAGTGTTTGAATTTTTGAATCTTAATTTTTTATAGTGGAGGAAGGCCCATTCCGCCTTCTCCTGCTCCTGGCATTTCTGTAGGTTCTTCCATGCCTGGAGAAGGAGCCGCTTCACCACCCATTGGGGGTAAGTCTAAGTCTGATTCTTCCTCTGTTCCTGGAGAAGGAGCCGCTTCACTGCCCATTGTTGTTTCTGGTGTTGCACCTTCAACATATTTTGCACCAAAATCTTCTAAAGCTTTTTGTGCCTTTTTATAAACTTTTATAAAACGTTCTTTTGAGGTAAGTTTTGTAAGAGCTAAAAGGCTTAACAAGTGATCTTTTAATTTTTGGATCGCCTTATAGGCTTGTTCATCTATTTTTTCTTTTGTAGTTTCTTTTCCTTTTTCTTTAAGTATATCTTCATAATTGGGTTCGGCTAAATCTGATGTAGTTAGTTCGCCTATACCAAGTTTTGCATTATAGTAATTTTGCATAGCTTGTTTAGCTTCACGCTCTTCTTGAAGCATGCGTCTTAGCAATGAGACTTCTTCATTAGCACTAATTGCTCCAAGAGCCATCACCGAAAGGCCTGTAAAAAGGCCTATCGATAAAATATTTCTAAGTACTTTCATAGCACTCTCCTTTCTCCTTTTTTAATCCCTATTTTCCTATCTGCAATTTTATTTTACCACTTTTCAACCCTTGTAAGTCAATAAATAAATTATTTTGTAGCAAAAAAGAGTTTGCGATTATATACAAATATTTTTGT
>CAZFDQ010000223.1:0-8187 GCA_964518205.1 uncultured Pseudomonadota bacterium
ATACAGATTATAAAAAAGAAAAAATTAATGATGAGGCAAGTTCTAAGAGCAAGGTAGGTTGGTCTTTACGGTTGCATAATCGTTTTGGTTTTATGACAGGCTTTTTATTTAAAGACATCGATTTCTTTTCACAGCATTGGTTTTCAGGTAAAGATTCTGTTATTGAACACATCGATCATGATGATATTGAAATTTTTGATGATAAGGCAACCATTTTCCAGGAGCATGCTTTTGGTGATGCATATGATTTAATTTGGCAAGCTCAACAAGCTGTAATTGCAAAATTTAAACAACAAGATTTTGATGGAATTTTTAAAGAATTAATTAAATTTTGGAATCTGCTATATACCGGGGAGATAAAAGTTGGCAACATGCAGGTTGCAGGAACACAAGATATTCTTTTTTCTATTGAATATGCAAGACATTTGGTGCGTTCTCATCTTCCTCTTTTTAAGTGGTCTGTTGGGCCTGATATAACTTATCCAATTGAAGTTTCTTGCTCGCAAGGAAAAGAAGCAACTGCTCATGCACAAGACTTTGTAAGTACCATGTCTCCTCGGTTAATTGCTCAGGATTGTAAACCAACGGCCTATGTTTTTTGTAGTTTTGTTGATGGTGTTGGTAAAAGCACAATGTTGGGCAATATTAAAAACTATCAAGAATTTGGTAATGATGTTGAAAGTTATAATCGAGTTGATAATTCTTCTTCGCAGTTGGCCGATATTTTTCAATTAAAAGAAGATGTTTTTATTGCAGATTTGCCAGCGCAAGTGAGTCACTTTACTTATAAGCCTGATGGTTTTGTTTATGTTGGTGTTGGAAGAGAACTTTCTGAAGGACAAATTCAAAAGTTACAGGGGTATATTCGTGAAAACAAAGAATCGTTGAAAGAAGAATATACCGATTTACTTGATGAGATAAGCAAGATTGTAGAATTTGTTCAAGAGTATAAAGAAGAATTAAAACAAGAATATGATGAATTATTAGAATCGGTTAGAAGTACAATTGAAACTAATGGTTATTTTGCTCCTGAATTAAATGATAAAAATAATCCTAAAAAAGCGTTTTTGCGAAATCTTTTATTGTTGAAAAGAGAAAAAACAAATCGTTGGATGCCATTTGTTTCTGAAGGCACTCATTATCTTTTTAATTATTATGATCCTGCACAAATTAGAATGCTTGTTCCATTAGGAGTAGTTCAATCGGAAGGTTTGAAAAACATTGAAGCGGAACAAATGTTGTTTTTTGATGGAATTCGTTTGCCGCTTCCATATCAAGTTTTCTTGGATGATTTTGTTAGTAAATTAAAAAATAATGGAATAGAAAATATTGTTTTTGTTGATTTTATAAGTATGTATCCAAGGTCTTGTCGGGAAAATATTCGAGTGAACTATCTTTTGCAGCAAATGGCTTTTTTGGATAGTGCTTTTGATCCAAAATATAGTTTATATAGAACCTTTACCAGTGATGCAGAGCTTTTTGCGTTATTAAAAAAAGAGGACTCTTTTAAACATATTTTGCATTCATTCCGTTTGGAAACACTAACAAGGTTGGCTCTTTTTAAAATTATTGAACAGTTAAAAAGAATTAATCTAGATGGTTTTTCCGTTCATGAGTTAACTAATTTAATTCAAGAACAAAATGCTAATATTACTAAGCCTTGTCGTTCTTATTTAAAGTCTTTGGCAACAGGAAAGTTAGAGTTGGAAACAGATAAGCTTGAGCAAACTTATGGTTTTACAAAAGCATTTATAAATATTCAGCAATTTTCGTTTCAAAAAGTTATGCATTTTTCTAATTTGCTTTCTGAGTTTTTTACCCATCATGTGGAAAATGAACGGCTAAATATTTTGTGGGAAGATCCTGGTAATGTTTTAAATGTTGAGTCCGAATTTGATAGTGGAGCATTAGAAAAACTTATGACAACTGATTGTGGGATTAATATTCGTTCTTTATATTGTTTTGACCTTGAGTGTAAAAATGAGCATTTGTTAGCACCATTCTTAAGAAATTTGCGTTCCGTTTGGTATGCTGCTATTTCCAACTTATTTGATGCAATTGCATTAGGGCAAGATAATTTTTTGATCGAGAAAGAAAAATATTTTGTTTCACCATTATTTTTAAAAATTGGTTCAGATAAAAAAGTTTATTTGGTTCAAAAGATGTTTGATGAATGGCAAGAAGATTTTGGGCCAAAAGAAGAAAATATAGAAAAAACTTTTAACTTATCTAGCTTAGAAAAAGCTCGTTGGGGTGAGTTTGGAGGAATTGCATATTGCTTAGATTGGAACAGTTTGGGAACAAATAGTGGTTTGTTTGCATTTGATTGCGATATTGCAGGATCAAAAAAAGCATATTTTAATAAAGCGATTACAACATTTTTAGTTCAAAGATATCAAAAAGAGAAAAAACAATCGTTTGTAATGTCTACAACAGAATTATGTGAAAAGTTAGAAGAAAGTTCTATGTGGGATTATGAATGGAAAGATATGGTTCGCCAAGCAAAAAAAAATGGCGTATACAAAAAAGTAGAAGAACCAGAAAAAAAATCTGATACAAAAAATAATCCTTATCAAAGGCAAGCAAAAAAGAAAATATATTTAGGCACTCAAGAGCAAATTCCTGTTGCAAGAATGATAGTTCGTCTTTTAGCAACATTAGAAATGGTTATAAAAGACCCGGATGCAGATATTGCTGTTCGTTATGGAAATCGTGATGACTTTAAAGCAGCTTTAAAACTTTTTGAACGAGTTAGTTTGCCAAAATATTTTGGAATTCTTTTTGAGCGTGATCTTTTTGATGATTATGACTATGTAGAACCATATCCATCGTGGAATGATTAGGGTGTTGAAGTTTAATTTTTTTATACTGTTGTTTCTATTAATTCAGCAAGTCTTTTTTGTGCTGCTTGATATAGCAAAACTAGTTTTCTTAATTTTTGAGAAACGCGAGGTATTGGCGTTATTGTTGATTGTGTGACTGGATGATCTATTTTATTCAGCTCCATTTCGATTTCTGTGATTAATGTTCTTAATTCTTGAACATCTGTAGTTTTTAAAGATTGAAGAGCTTCTGGTATATTGATAGCTTTGTTATTTACATTAAAAATTAAAGATAATAGAAAAATATATAATATTTTCTTCACAATTCCCCCTCAAATATTTTATGATTTATTTTATTAGTCATATTTTACATAATATGGAAGGGTAGAGTCTATAGTTTTAATATTTGATGATTTATTAATTATTAAACGGGGAGAAGTTATGAATATAAAAAATATAATTTTTATATTGAGTATTTTTTTGGTGGAGGCGACTTCGTTTGCTGCATCTGTAAGAATATATAATACAAGTGATCAAGATAAAGTTTTTTATGTTTATAGAGGAAAGAAATTTAAAGAAATCAAAAAAGATGTAAAAGCTTTTGATGATCTAAGGTATAGCAATATTGTATATTCTATTCCATTTATTTCTGTAAAGCCATTACCTAGAGATATCAAAGATAAAATTGAATCTTATAGGGATGATAAAATTACATATTCCTTATTACAAGATATTATTTTAAGATATGTTTTAGATAATCCTAATCAGGCTATTTATTTAGGGATAAGGCTAGGTGCTCATCATAAAGTAAAATTTGAAAATAATAAAATTGTAGAACTTATTGATGATGAATATACTAAATTAACTCCATGGAAAACTCCAGATCCATCATTAAAATATCATGAAGCTTGTTGGTTAACTGCTCATAATGCTTATGCAGCAAAAAAATATGGATTTGCTTATGCTCAGCAAGATGAAACAATTACTGATCAATTAAATATGGGAATTCGAGGCTTAATGCTTGATGTTTCTGCTGCAAGATATAATCCAGATGAAAATAAGATTTATAATGATAGGGCTGATTTTTCAAGAGGGACTAAATTTACAGATAAAGAAAAAGAAGAGTTTGTTAAAGTGAATCCTTTATTATATAAATCTATAAAAAAGGGGGGTAATATTGGGCTGAATTCATCAGAATTAAATTTTTTAGAACAAGAAAATTTAAAACCTCTTTTTTTGGATTTAAAAAATAAAATACGAAATTATTTAAATAATATGAAACTTTTGTGTTGGCATGGAGCTTTAAAAATTGGTTCTGATGTGCAACTTGAATTTGAATATGTTTGCGAAGAAATAAAGCGATTTTTAAATAACAATCCAACAGAAATAGTTACAATATTTTTAGAGAATTGGGCAGATAATATTAGTGTTGATTTAGAATTCGAAAGAATTTTTGGAAATTTAATTTTAAAACCTAGAGATTGGGATCCATATAAAGAAAATGGTTGGCCAACATTAAAATGGATGCAAGATAATAATAAAAGAATCGTGATATTTAATTGGAGGAAAAGTCCTACGTTAGAGAGTGAAAAATATGGCAAAGGAGGAGCTAAAATTAATACTGAATGTATGTATTATACATGGAATTATTGTATTGAAAATCAATATGGAACTTATGATATAGAAGATGCTACTAATGAAATGTATCAAGGAAAACACGCACTTGAGCCTGATTCTGCTGGTACGGGTTTAGAATTAGGGATAGGTAAAGAGCGTTATTTAATGGTAACAAATTTTTTTGCAAAAATGACACCTCATTCTGTTTCAGAATATAATACAAAAGATCTTAGACGCCTGATATCTAAAATTAAAAATGAAGGCTTATATGTACCTCCTATGCGAGATAGAAGATATGTTGGAAAATACCCAAACTTTATAGGTCTTGATCTTATTTCTCGCGTTAAACCGGAGGATAAAAAAACATATGGTGATCCTATGTTATTTGTAAATACTATTAATAAGCAACAAGTTACTACTAATAAAAATTAGTTTAGATTTAAGTTTTTTTGAATTCTTGTTACATTGTTATTTCTTTGTTTTAAGGGAATAAAATTAGATGTAATTGAAGATTTATGAAAACTTAAATATATGGCAGCGCAAAAGCAAACTCCATTAATGCAACAATATTTCAAGATTAAGTCACAATATTCCGATTCATTATTAATGTTTCAGGTTGGGGACTTTTATGAGCTTTTTTTTGATGATGCAAAAAGGGCTTCATCCTTTCTTGCTATTGCATTGACCAAGCGTGGAAAAAATAATGGGGAAGACATTCCTTTGTGTGGTATTCCCATTCATGCTTTAAATCATTATTTGGTAAAGTTGATTAAGGGTGGTTTTCGCGTTGCAATTTGCGATCAGTTAACAAAACCGCAGCCAGGAAAAGTTGTTGAGCGTGGTGTAACTCAAGTTTTTACTCCAGGGACCTTAACTGATTCTGCTATGTTGGATGAAAAATCAGCAAGTTATCTGCTTTCGTTTTTTCCAAGAAAAGAAAGTTGGGGACTTGTTTTTTCGGAGCTTTTAACAGCGCAACTTTTTGCAACCAGTGTTCCTGCCGGTGCTTATAAAATGGTTGAGGCTGAACTTATTCGTTTTTTCCCTGATGAAGTAATTTTGCCTGCATTCAAAAGTTTAAAATCTTTTAATACCTACTTTAAGCAACTTGGATACTCTGTGAGTGAAGAAAAAGAAGCAGAAAATGATGGCGCAAAATTATGGTTGGAAAAGCAATTTGATTCAAAAATATTGCAGGTTTTAGAGCAGCAAGTTTCTATTAATGAAACGCTAAAAAGCCTTTATTCCTATTTAAAAAAGAACCAAGAAAAATCTTTAAATCAATTTAAAACAATTCAGTTTTATCAGCCTGATGATTATTTGGCTCTTGATTTTGCAACACAAAAAAACTTAGAAATCGTAAAAAATAACCAGGATGGTGGGAGAAAGAATACGTTACTTTTTGTTTTGGATAAAGCTAAAACACCAATGGGTTCAAGAACCATCAAAAAATGGTTGTTGCGTCCATTAATTCAAGAAGAAAAGATTTTGCAGCGGCAAGAAGTTGTTGGTGCTTTGTGCAAACAAATTAATACCATGCAACAAATAGAAGAGTATTTGGGTGGTATTAGTGATTTGGAAAGGATTATAGGCCGAATTGCTTTGCGCAGGGCAACACAACAAGATTATTTGGCTTTAAAAGATTCTTTAAATATTTTGCCCTCATTAAAACTGGTTTTGCAAGATAATTTAGATTTTTATTTAACCAATTTGATTCAAGAAAAGATGTTAAATTTTTCATCTTTGGTGCAACTACTTGAATGTAGCTTGAATGATGATTTCTCTTTTAATTGGATTATAAAAACAGGCTTTGATCAAGAGCTTGATAGGTTGCGTAATTTGGTAGAAAATGGACAGCAAGAAATTTTGAAATTGGAACAAAAGGAGATTGTTCGAACAAAAATTAATAGCTTGAAAATTCGTTACAATCAAGTGACAGGTTATTACATAGAAGTTACCAATCCAAATTTACATCTAGTTCCTGATGATTATATTGAACAGCAAAAGCTGGTAAATAGAAAAAGATTTGTAACGCAAGAATTAAAAGATTTGGAGCGAGAATTGTTCAAAGCTCAAAATGAAATTGAAATTGTTGAGGGCAAAGTTTTTGACCGAGTAAAAAATGATGTCGCTTTGCATTTAAGTTCATTGCGCCAGTTAGCTCAGGCTTTGGCTTATTTAGATGCACTTTTTGGTTTTGCACGAGTTGCTTATGAAAATAATTATGTTGCTCCAACTTTTAATTTGAATCGTGATATAAACATTGTTGATGGCCGACATCCAGTTGTTGAACAAAAACTTGATAGCAACTTTGTTTCTAATGATACAAAGTTAACCGATTCGCAGGCTTTGTGGATTATTACAGGGCCAAATATGGGTGGTAAATCTACCTATTTACGCCAGGTTGCTTTAACTTGCATTATGGCGCAATGTGGAAGCTTTATTCCTGCAAAAAGTGCAAGCTTGCCAATTTTGGACCGAATTTTTACCAGAATAGGTTCAGGGGACAATTTGGTTGAGGGAAAAAGTACCTTTTTGGTTGAGATGGAAGAAACTGCCACAATTTGTACGCAGGCAACAAAAAATAGTTTGGTAATTTTAGATGAAGTTGGCCGAGGAACAAGTACTTTTGATGGAATTGCACTTGCACAAGCAATTATTGAATATGTTTTTTGCTCTGTTGGTGCTAGATGTTTGTTTGCAACGCATTATCATGAACTCACAAAACTGGAGCAAAAATTTATAGGAATTAAGAATTATCACATGTTAAGCCGAAAAACTAACAATAGGGTGATCTTTTTGCATAAAATAGCACCAGGAGTTTCTGGTGGAAGTTTTGGTATTGAGGTCGCAAAATTGGCGCAATTGCCAGAAAAAGTTGTTTCTAGGGCTTCTCAGATTTTGAAATCAATGGAAAAAAATGGAGTTGGTTCCAAGCAATATTATGCTCCACAAGGCCAAAAGGATTTATTTGGAGCTTTTGCAAGCAATAAAGATGAGCAAGAGTTGAATTTGTTGCAAGAACGAGTGAGTAATCTGGAGCAAGAATTAACTCTTAAAAATAAAATTATTCAAAAACTATCTAGTATTAAGTTGGATGAAATGACTCCTAAGCAGGCTTTTGATTTGTTATGGGAGATTAGGTCTGATCAAACTTGATTTTTATAAGGCTGATGCTAATATAAAGCCTTATTTTGTGGGTATTTTCATATTTTAACGAATCTTTATTTTGGGGATTTTTTCGTGAAAAATATTTTATATATTACATTATTCACAGGTCTGTTGTTTGCTATAGGTTTAAATGTTGAGTCAGTTAGAGGGCAAGATAATAAAAAAGAAAACGAAGAATTATTAAAATTATTTCGTGATAATGGTGGTTTTTCTTCTGTTTTACCTAAAGAATCGTTTGATATTTCTTGTAAAATTGATTTTTTTGGAGTTTGTATTTTAGCCGTTGCTTCAATTGCAACTGGATATATTGTTTTGGTAAAATTTGCAGAGCAACCGGTCGAAGTAATTTTAATAGATGCCAAAGAAGATTTGAAGGATATAGAAAGATTAGTTCGTGTTAGTTTGCCTCAACGCATAGCCTGGTTAATGACTGGCAAAGGTTGGTTGTGGGATATATAGAATTTATTTTGCTTAAAAAATAATTTTTAAAGGCTGGTAAAACCCGGTCTTTTTTTATTTGCTTATTTTCAAGTAGAAATATCTGGGTTTTTAAATCTATAAAAAAGATGTTTTTTTA
>CAZFDQ010000224.1:0-4651 GCA_964518205.1 uncultured Pseudomonadota bacterium
AAACTTTACTTTCAAACCGGGTGTTTTGGCTGTTAGTTTGCACAATAAAGAAGTAGGCAAGCTTGATGAATCTTTAATCCTTGAAGAGTTTGAAGGTGAAAATGTTAAAAGCAAATTTTATTCACCGTATTTATTGAATGGTTTACAGGTTTTCCCTAAAGATAAAATTAACTTCTTTATTCAAAACGATACAAAACCAATTATTTTTGAAAGTGCTGGCGAGAATTATAATTTAACATTTCTTGTAATGCCTGTTTCTTTGGCCCAAGAGAGTGCTGAATAAGTTGTCGGGCAAAAAAAGGTAGCGTGTTTATAAACAAAATAAGGCTGAAGAATTTTCGGTGTTTTAACAACAAAACATATAATTTTGAAAATAATTTTATAATTATTGAAGGTAAAAATGGTTCGGGCAAAACTTCTTTGCTCGAAGCCATTAGTTATGCCTGTTATTTCAGGTCTTTTAGAACAAGATCAAATCAAGAACTGGTTTCATTTAAAGATGAACATTTTTTTGTTCAGGTCGATTTTAGTCAAAATTCTGGGGAAAGTAATCAGATTAATATAGGTTTTTCTAGCGAAAATGGGAAGTTAGTTAAGTTTAACCAAAAACAGATTCAATCATATAAAGAAGTTTTAGATTTTTATCGAGTTGTAAGTGTAACAGATGAGGATTTGTTGCTTGTTGGTGGTCCTCCGGAATATAGAAGATCTTTTTTAAATCAATCACTATTTCTGCAAGATTCAGAGAATTTAATTGCCATGCGCCAATATAAAAAGGTTTTAGATCAGCGTAACTCTTTTTTAAAAAATATTGGGGAAAGAAAACTGACACAGAATTTGCATGATGAGCTTTATACTTGGACAAAACAGTTGTGGGAACTTTCTATTGTCTTGCAAAAAGAAAGAGTTGAGTTTTTGCGAGAAGTTGAACAAGAGTGCAATAATTATTTAAAAACATATTTTTCAGATACAGAATCTATTGAAGTTTTATTAACATATATGCCGCGAAATATGCAACCGGGGGAAACATTTGAAAAATATTGGAAGAAATATCAAGCAAAACATCAAGAGAAAGAGTTTAAATTGGGGCGTAGTTTTTTTGGCGCACACTTAGATGATTTTGTTATTTCTTTTCAGTCAAAAAAAGCTAGGACATATGCTTCGCGTGGACAGCAAAAACTAGTTTTATTTTTATTAAAAGTGGTGCAACTTAAGAAGTTGCAACGTATTGGAGAACCGGGTTGCTTGTTGTTGGATGATTTTCTAACAGATTTTGATGATTCCAGACTAACTAATGCATTAACACTTTTATTCAAATTAAATTGTCAGGTTTTTATAACCTGTCCATTACAATCTTTTATTGTTTCCAAAATATCAAATTTTACTGATTTTCAGGTTTTAGAATTATAGTTTTTTGCCATTTTTTAAAAGGTTGTTTTTTCTTTTTAAATGGTTTATCATGGGTCTCCCGCAATAAAATTGTGTGGAATAGAAAAATCAATAATTTATACCTTTTTAGATTGAAAAAAAATGCGGTGTGAATTTTGAATGAAAAAAACTGTTTTTTGTAATTCATATTGGCAATTTTTCACCAAAAAAGGCTTTTTTAGTGGGTTGTCAAAAAAAATGCTTGATTTTCTTTTGGAATAATGTAAGATAAGTTTATATATGCGGAGAGGTTACTTCTCCCATTTAAAAAATTTTAAAAGGCTTCATTACTACTCTCCTTTCTCCTTTTTTCCGCCATATAGGATTTATCCTATGTGGCGGTTTTATTTTAGGTAAAAAATTCATTTATCCTAGTTTTTTTTCGGTTCACTTAATAAATTGTTTTTTAGTGTTAAATAAGATATCTTGAGTTGACTTTCATTGATTGTAACAAAACTAAATACCTTTCCTTATTGTTTAATTGAGAGAGGGAAAGTAAGAATTGATTTTTGTAATTAACGGTTAAAATGTTTACATAATAATGATTATCGGAATCTTTGGTTGTTGGCGAATTTAATTAAAGAACCCAGAAACAGGCGTCCACATGGACGCCTGTTTCTGGGTTAAATTTCGAACGAATTACAACTGATAGGAGCTCAATTGCAACTTCAATTCAATCGCTGCAATCGTCGAGTTGCCCAAATTCCACAGACAGATACAGCCAAAGCATCGGTAACATCGTTTTTTTCAATTTTGCCTAATTTATTAATCATAGGAAACATACTTAAGATCATCAAGGCTACCTGCTCTTTACTTGCCCCTCCGTATCCTACAACAGCAGATTTAACTTCTCTGGGCGAAAACTCGTGGATTTTAAGATTATTTTGATTGGCTAAAAGATATAAAATTCCCCGCAAATATCCAAGTTTTAGAAATGTTTGTGCGTTTTTACCAAGAAAAGGAGTTTCTAGTGCTAAATCAGTTACATGCAAAGTTTCTATTCTTTCTTTAAAATGTTTATAAAAAATTCCAGTGCGTTCGGATAAGTGCTGTTTTGATGACATTTTGACATAACCGAAATCAAGCAAAAAAGTTTTGCCCTCTTCAGTTTTTAATATTGAATATCCGGTTACAGAAAAACCCGGATCAATACCCAATAAAATTCTACTTTCCACTCTACTCTCTTTTAATAAACTTGACACGCTTAGTATTACAGTATTACCATAATACTATAGTAAAAAATTCATAAATCAAATAAATAAAGAGGATCAAAATGAATTCTTCAAAATTAACAAGTAAAAATCAAGCCACAATTCCAAAGGAAATTCGTAAAAAGTTAAAATTAAAAGCTGGAGATCAAATCATTTTTGAAATAATAGATAATAAAATAATATCTATTAGAAAAGCTGAACCTTTTGATCTAGAATTTGCAAAAGCACTAAACAAAACTCTTAGCGAATGGAATTCTCCTGAAGATGATGAGGCATACAATGATTTATAAAACTTTTGATATTATTGTAGTGCCTTTTCCTTTTGCTGACACACAAACAAAAAAGCAACGGCCCGCTTTAATTCTATCCTCCTTTAACAATTTTGGTAAATTGACCATGCATAGTTTAGCAGTAATGATAACAACAATAAAACAATATTCTTGGTCTTTGGATGTAAAGATTTTGGATTACAAAAAAAGCGGTCTTCTCAAGCCATCTATAATTCGAATGAAATTATTTACCATTGATCATCGTTTAATAAAAAGAAAAATAGGAAAACTCTCTCTTCAGGACCAAGAAAGTTTTATTAAATCCTTTAACCGTTTACTTGAACAAGATTAATACTCCGCCTCTGCTATGTCCTCAAACTTTGTAATTTCTCCAATAAATCTTACATGCAAAGATCCAACAGGTCCATTTCTTTGCTTTCCTACTATTACTTCTGCAATATCTGGATTTTCTGTATCTGGATTATAAATAACATCTCTGTATATAAAAAATATAACGTCACCATCCTGTTCAATAGCACCAGATTCACGAAGATCAGAAAGTAACGGCCGTTTATCCATTCTGCTTTCCAAAGAGCGAGAAAGCTGCGATAAAGCAAGTACAGGAATATCCAATTCTTTTGCTAAACCCTTTAAAGAACGAGATATTTCTGAAATTTCTTGAGTTCTATTCTCATGTCTTTTGTTTGAACTTAACAACTGCAAATAGTCTATTACAATTAAACCAACATCATGTTTAGCTTTTAATTTTCTTGCCTTTGCACGAAGTTCCATGATATTAAGACCAGGAGAATCATCAATAAAAACTTTTGCTTCAGCAAGTTGTGCTGCTGTATTTGTAAGTTCCATCCATTCATCAGAAGTTACAGCAGCGTTTCTTATTTTTTGATGCGGGATTTGCGCTTCAGAAGAAAGCATACGCAAAACAAGTTGTTCTGCAGACATTTCTAAAGAAAAAATGCCAACTCCAGTTCCAGACTTCCAAGCATTAAGCGCAATATTTATTGCCAACGCAGTTTTTCCCATCGATGGACGAGCAGCCAAAATCAACAAATCTCCTCGTTGCATTCCAGAAGTCATTTGATCAAAAACAGCAAACCCACTTGGAACTCCAGTAATACCCTCTCGTGATGTTTTTATTTGAGCCAAGTTTTGAAATGTTTTTTTCAAAACTGTATCAAGAGGAACAAATGTTGGGGGAACTAGCTTGTTAGAAATCTGAAAAATTTTTTTCTCAGAAACATCTAAAACACTATCTATTTCTTCTATGTTTTGATCATAGCAAGTAGAAATAATATCCGCAGCGCTGCTGATCAATTCTCGTAAAACACCTTTATCTTTAACAATTTTTGCATGTTGAGTAATCATACCAATTGATGGAATATCCTCTTGCAACTCCATGAGATACATAATTCCACCAATTTCTTCCAGTTGCTTTTTCTTTTCAAGAATATCTTGCAAAATAACAAGATCTACATTTTGGTTAGACTGAGCTAAATCAAGAACGGCTTGATAAATTATTTGATTGGGCCTGCTATAAAAATCGCTCGGCTTTAAGATATCGGTAACTAAGGTTAAATTTTGGCTATTAAGCAAAATAGCAGCCAATACCGATTTTTCAGCATCAATATTGGCCGGCAAATTTTTACCTAAAATACCTTCTGCCTGTTTTGTTTCATTTTTGCGCGATTTTGCGGTTGTTTGATAGTCTGGCATGCAATACTC
>CAZFDQ010000225.1:0-2583 GCA_964518205.1 uncultured Pseudomonadota bacterium
TTTTAATGTTTCTAGGGCTGTTGACTCTAAAATTACTATTAACAATTTTGGAGGAGAAAAACTTCTTGGTAAAGGCGATATGCTTTTGTTGAAAAAAGGTAGCCACCGGCCTATTCATCTTCAGGCCCCTTTTATTTCAGAACAGGAAATTAAAGATATTGTTAATCAAGCTGTAAATCTAAAACAATGAACTCATTTAGCGAAAACCTTTCTTGGGAAAAAACGATAAACAATCATACTAAAAAGTTTGATTTGGAATTAATTATTCATCCTTTAAACAACGGCAAAATAATTGTTAATTATCCGGGTGCAGGTGGCTCTATTGACGGATATAACGAAAAATACAAAACCTTGGCTGAATATATTGTTTCTCAAGGTCTTGCCTCTGTTGTGCGGCTGTCAAATCCCTACAATCCCGGTTTTGCTTTGGATATGAGCTTAAGACACGCTTTAGCTTATGTCCACGAAAATTCCAAAATTATTTGCGGTTCAGATAATCCTGATATTTATCTAATGGGTTTTTCTACCGGTGCGGGAGTAATTGCTTCTTTGGCTTGGGAATATCCCAAAGTCAAAAAAATATTGCTTTTAGAACCCGCTCCGAAAGTTAATGAACAAGGCGTCATAGAAGGATTTGGCCAATACAAAGGGGAATTATACGTTGTTATTGGAGACGGAGATGAAGCTATGGGACCATTGGTAGGCAACCAATTGATTAAAGCTGCTTTTAGCGCTTCTAAAAAAGAGATTTTTGTCATTCCAAATTGCGACCATCAGTTTAAAGGTGAAATTAATGGTCGGATAATGAGTGAAGCTCCTTTTTACGCTTTTCTAGACAGCCCTAAAATTATGTTTCCCGACCCTAAAGGTGGAATTAAATTATACGACTAGCAATGAATACTTATATTGATATTCATTGGTGAAAAACTAAGAGCTCCCCCGAATAGGCTCAATTAATCAAATTTTATATAGCGTATGCAGGTTTGAATTGGCTTAGTCCTAAACTTTTAAATGCAATTTTGAGGTCGCTAAGGGTTAAATCAAATTCTAATTCTTGGTTGCAGAATAAGTCCTTTAGGGGGAGCTGCTAAAATCGCTTTTTTATTGAAGCGGTTTTTTGGTAGAATTAAACAAAACTATGAAAGAAAAAATTAAGCAATCGTTTTTTCTGAGGCCTGATAAGCGGAATAGACGACTAACAACCATTGGTGAGATTATTTTGTTTCCATCCATTATTCTTTTATTTTTTCTTCTTTTAGGAGCTATCGGGATAGTTGGGCCTACTTTAATCATTTTAACTCTCCTGGTTTTTATTGGTTATTATTTTTGCAAAAAAGGACAGGGTGAACCAGTTTCAAGTAGTTTTTGGTTGATTGTATGGTTTGTGATGTCATTTCTTGTTGTTTTTTGGAATGTGGTTAAATAAGAAAATAAATCTATGAAAGAAAAAATTAAAGAAGTACAGTCTCCTTGGGAAAATTATCAAAAAGCGTCGACCCAGTTACCGCTATTATTTTTGTAAATCATATTTCATTACGCCTTCAATCTTACTTATCATATTTTATCAATTTTTGGTAAAATAATCATAATCTACACACAACAATATGGTATTAAGCAAAACAATTCTCATTTTAGAAGATAATCTGAAAGTTCTTTCAAGAATGCTTGACGGATTATTTGAATTAGAGCAGGGTCAACCATACGATTTCTCAGTAATAGCACTTACTAATTACAAACAAGTTGAAGATTATGTTAATACCAACCCGAAAGCCCAATTTGACATTATTCTTCTTGATAGAGATTGTAAGCTAAACAACTCATTTCATATTCTAGATATAGACAGATTTGGAGCTGATAAAGTTATTGCCATATCTTCAGTTCCAGAATACAACCAAGAAGCAAAGCAAAGAGGAGTAAAGAGAGTAATTCTTAAAGATTTGAAGAATATAGATGAATTTGCAAAAAAGGTGGTAAAGGAGGTTGAAATAATGATAACTCCATCAAGATTGCGTAATTTTTTTAATCTTTTTCAGTATACAGGGCATTGACGATACAATTTTAAAAAGTGGTATAATCTAAGCAGAAGTTTAACTTCTAGGCAAACCGGAGAAAATAACCCCGAAAGGGGTTGTTTTTTTGACTTCACATCCTAGCTCGTTATTTATTTGCAAAAAGATGGCCTTTTGCCGAATATTGCTTCTAATCCTAATCTTGGGCATAAGTCTACATTTAAATTTAAACCCTTCTTTACAATCGTACTAAAACTCAAAGCAATCCATAACAAAATTAAAATAATGATGAGTCGAAACCAATTTTCTCTTAAAAAATTTTTTATTTTTTTATTTCTTAATATTAATTTATTCATATTTTATATTGTAATATTTTTCGCCACACTCCTATTTCTTAACCTATTTTAATTTTGTTTCCCTTTTTGTTCATTTTTGAATTACAAGTAAAGTATAAGCCTTTAAGAAAAACTTTTGTAAATAATTTATTATCTAATTTATATATCCTTATGTTAAAATAAAAATATGAATTTACTAGAAATTATAGGTTGGGTAGTTTGGGGAATATTATTGATAG
>CAZFDQ010000226.1:0-4474 GCA_964518205.1 uncultured Pseudomonadota bacterium
ATATATATAGATTTGAAATAGTTTTTTTCTGATGCCAAAAATTATGTCATAAACCCTATAGCTAATAAAATTTCTAAAGCAAAGTTTTGTGTGACAGAAGCAATTTCGTTATTAAAATTTTTTGATATCGATATAAAAAAACAGCTTTATCCTTGTAATTTCGAACTTAAACTTCGAAATTACAAGGAGTAATATGAAAAGATATTTATATTTAGAAGAAATAAAAAAACATTTTCGTGTACATTCAATATGTGCCTTATTGGATCCTCAGACTATTGAAGGAGGTTATATGAAGCAAAAAATTTTTGAAAAAATTTTAGATTGGTCAAAAGCGCAAGATGCCATCAGAGCCTTAATTTTAATAGGTTCTTATGCCGGCAAAGAAAAAACAGACGAACATTCAGACTACGATATTTCTATTTTTACAAATGACGTTTAAAAATTTAGAAACGATGATTCTTGGTTTAAATCGTTTGAGGATGTATGGGTATACATTCCTGCCGAAATGCAGATAAATGATAAGTATGTTTATACCAGACTTGTTATTTATAAAGATGGTCACAAAGTTGATTTTGTTCTTTATTCTGTTGACATGTTGCGTGAATTGGCAAGCCAAGAAAAATTGCCCCTAGAGTATAATTTGGGTTATAAAGTTTTGTTAGACAAAGACGGGTTAACCAAAACCATGAAACCTCTTGCTGATAAATGTTACGAAATCCCAAAAACAACGCAGCAAGAATTTGAAAACACCATTAAAAGTTTTTTCTTTGAAAGCTGGCATGTTGCAGTTTATTTAAAACGAGATGATTTGTGGCATGCAAGGTTTAGAGATTGGAGCACTAAAGAATATTTGTTAAAAATGATTGAATGGCACGAAAAAGCAAAGCATGGCTTTGATTATAATGTTTCTTACCTTGGCAAGCGCATGAAGGATTGGGTTGATGCAGATACTTGGAAATCTTTACAAAAAACCTTTGGGCGCTTTGATGCAAAAGATAGCTTTGATGCTTTACTTGCAACAACTGATTTATTCAGATGTTTGGCAACACAAACTGCAAAAGCTTTAAATTATAAATATTTAGACGAGCTTGATAAAAACATAACTGGTTTTATTAAAAAGATACAACAGAGGAGTTGATCATGGATAAGTCAAAACAACGATTTCATTTAATGCCGGGTGTTTGTTTAATTATAAAAAAAGAAGATAAATACTTATTGTTAAAAAGAAAAAACTCTCAATGGTATGACGGATATTATGGATTGTTGGGCGGTGGTGTTGATGGAGGAGAAACCGTGCGTCAGACAATGGTAAGAGAGGCTTATGAAGAAATAGGTATAAAAGTTAACGAAAATGATTTAAAGATGCTTTATGTAATGCATTTAAAAGGTGTTTATAAGCCAGAACAAGAATCTATTGTTTTTTATGCACAGGTTGAAAAATGGGAAGGTGAACCAAAAATAATGGAACCTCATAAATGTACTGATATGCAATGGTTTACTGTTGAAGAAATGCCTGAAAACACAATTCCAGCAATGCATAAAGTATTAGATGATGTTAATAACGGAATTTTTTATGGTGAGTTAGGTTGGGATTAATATATTTAGGAATGCATTATGAAAATAACAATTTGTGGCAGCATGATGTTTAGCGAAGAGATGATTGAAGCAAAAAAACAACTTGAGCTTCTTGGCCACAAAGTTGTTATTCCTGCTTTAGCCGAATCTTTTGTTGGGAAAACAGATCAAGAAAAAATTGATTTGGCAAAACTTCAAAAAATTCAAACCGATGCGATAAGAGAACATTACAATGAGATTAAAAATAGTGATGCCATTTTGGTTTTAAATTATGATAAAAAAGGTATTCCCAATTACATTGGTGGAAACAGCTTATTAGAAATTGGCTTTGCGCATGTTTTAAACAAAAGAATATATTTATTTAACTCTATTCCTGAAATTGAATTTTATAAATCTGAAATAGAGGCTGTTAAGCCTGTAATAATAAATAAAGATTTTTCTTTGTTAAAATGACGTTTTATTTTTGCAAAACTTTTCTGAGTAATGAAAAGAATTTATCTGGCTCATCTTTGAATGGGCTATGTCCAGACTTTTCAAAAATCTCAAGTTGCGCATGAGGATGATTTTGGTGAAGTATTTCAGCTTTATCGGTATTCCAATGTAAATCCCACTTGCCTTCTATGATTAAAGTTGGAGTTTTAAAATTTTCAAACTTGCCTTTTAAGTTTGTTTTAAACATTTCTGGACGCATTTTTTTTTCAAAGCCTGGTGCAGGATCCCATTCATAACGAGCTTTTAAAATCAACTCTACATTTGTTGGTTTGTAATAATAATAGTGTTTCCACTCTCCTGCAAGATGTTTATTGTAAATAACTTGGGCTGAAGGGAGTTTTCCTTCGTTAGCCAGTTGATCAATTTTTTCTATAGCATCTAATTCTTCTTGTGAAAAAAACATTTGTTTTCGGGATGGTTTTATTTTTGTTTTAGTAAGTCCCATAATAGAGGCAACTAAAATTAAATGAGTACAATGTTGTGGATATTTTAATGCGTAGAGTTGGGCTAAAAGTCCACCATACGAATGACCAAGAACTACCCACTTATTAATTTTTAATGCTTGTCTTAAGCTTTCTAAATCTTGTACTGCTTGATCTATCGTATAAGTTGTACCGGTATCATCTTTGCTTGATTTGCCAGTTCCGCGTTGATCGTAATAAATTGTTCGTGCAATATCTTTGATTTGTGAAAAATATGGATGAAAGCCGTGGTGCGTTCCTCCTGGTCCACCATTTATAAGTACAAGTGGAATCCCCTGACCTTCTTGTTCACAATAAAGTTTGCCATTTTCAATCTCAACAAATTCTTTTTTTAAATCTGTAATTTCATTGCAAAGTGGTGGAATATAAGGGATATAAAAAACCAAATTTTTTGGGATATTAACAACATGATCAAAGATCGTTTCTCGAGTTTTAAACCATTTGCAGCCAGACAACGTGGTAATTAAGCAGAGCAATGATAAGTGGAGTCGTGATTTCATAGGATATGCTTTTTTAAAAGCTCTTTGATACGTTTGGCATGAACTTGTGCAAACCAAGGATCTAGGTAAGGCAAAGATTTTAATTGAACTTCTTCTGGTAAAAGAAAAAAGTCCCACTTATGCAAGCCTCTGCAATTTGGTGAGCCGCATTTGCATTCCCAAGTATCACCATCAATTGCAAAAATTTCATAATCGACTTTTATTTCTTCATCTTTTTGGATATCTCTTTTTGCTATAATAAAATATGTTTTATCTGCAGAATAAAGGTATGCATTTGGATCGCAAGAGTGATTAAAATAACATCCCGGTTCTGCCACTAAATAAATGGTACCATCAGGTAAATACATTTGATGTTCGTATTTTTCACCCTTTTCTTTGTCTAAAGGATTTTCTTTAGTTATTTCTCGGACACATTCTATTTCAAAAATGACATCATTTGCGGGAATGAATTGTTTTGCAAAAATTCCTTTTCCTTCAAGGGAAGATTCTTTTAAAGTTATTTTTATAAAGACTCCTTTGTTTATTTTTTAGATATTTTATAAACCTTGCAAGGTTTTCCTTTAAAAATACCCTCTTTCCAGTAAGTTAAACCACCTTTTTCTGCTACTCGCATTGAACGATTATTATCATGAGCAATGCAAGATACAATTTCATCTAAATTTAATTTTTTAAAAGCATAATCTTGTACTGCTTTTGCGGCTTCTGTCGCAAAGCCTTTGCCCCAAAGTTTTTTATAAATTCTATAAGCAAGCTCTATTTTGGGCGTCCATTTTTCATCGATTGTTACTTTATGTAATCCACAATAACCAATTAAATGTTCAGTTTCCTTTTCTACTATTGCCCACAAGCCAAATTCATTTTCTTTATAACTTTTAATCATGCGCTCAAGAAAGCCGCGAGCGTAATTAATGTCTAAGGGACCAAACTGAGCCAAGTGCGGCATGCCTCCATCAGACATTATTTCAAGAAGCGCTTTATCATCTTGTATTATAAATTCACGTAAAATCAAACGATTGGTTTCAATTATTTTTTTCATTGAATATCCATGTGTCATTAGTTTGTTTATTAAGATGTAGAATTTGCTTTACTGCTTTTACTGGAATTTTTTGTGTTCCATATAGGTGAGGAAATTTTTCTCCGCCTGGTTTATTACTTTCTACACGAAGTGTTGTACCTTGTTTTTGTAGTTGGGTTAGGTCAAGTTCAATAACCAAAAGAGTCTTTGTTCCCTTGAAAAATTTTTGCACTATACTCATTACTTGACTTCCGAAAGCTGTATGAATGAAACCAGAATCAATATCAAGAGGTAAAAGCTTTATGCAATTTTCAGTATTATTTTTATTAAAATGAGATTCTGGAATTATTTTATAAATATTATTTGAGTTTAAAATGTTTTCTTTTTTGTGAAATAAGTATAATGTACCG
>CAZFDQ010000227.1:0-11745 GCA_964518205.1 uncultured Pseudomonadota bacterium
CCCTATTTTAAACCACCCGACAAGCAACAGCAGCTGAAATTGACTTAGGTTTAAATTTTAATAAAACGCGTGCAGCATTTTTTAATGTTGCACCAGTAGTACAAAGATCATCAACAAGTAAAATGTTTTTATCTTTTAAAAAACTCAAATCTTTAGATTTATACCTAAAACTCAAATCAAAAACACCTTTTACGTTGATTTGTCTTTCATCCGAAGAAAGCTTTGACTGAAAAACCGTTCGCTTTTTTCTGCGTAAAAGCTTTAAAGTAGGAACATTCATCCCCTTCCCCAAAACAGAAGACATAACATGAGATTGATTAAAACCACGCTTTGCATAGCGAGTCCAATGCAATGGAATAGAAACAATATAATCTATATCCAGATCTTTGATTGGCGTCTTTTGCAAAATCAATTTTGCCAACTGCTTACAAGCCAACATATCTGAAAAAGATTTTTTCAAAATTAAAGAACGTAATGGATTTTTGTAATCAGAGACAGCAAAAACTTTTAAACTATGTTTGGATGTGATCGGCAAAAAAACCGAAACTATTGGTTTAATTTTTTTGTCACATTCGCAACAAAAAACTGCATTTTGCTCAATTAATTTATTGCAAGACCTACAAAAAGAAGGGTATAAAAGTCGGTGGAACATTAACTCATAATCCAAACAATTAATTGCAAAAAAACATTACAAATAATGCCAGAAATAGCATCTCCAGCCACAATACCAATGGCACCAGGAAGCTTTTCTATATTTTTACCTAACGTTTTGCAAAACAAAAAAGGTCTAAAAATATTTATGAGATGAAACAAAACAAAACCAAAAATCATTAACTTCCATTTAAGCGGAATAAAGGCAAATGTAATCATTAAACCAATAACCTTATCAAGCACAATCGGAGAGGAACTTTCGCCAGGAACAAAACTTAGTGCAAAATGAACAACTAAAACAGAACAAAAAACCAAACCTAAAATTAACCAAAATAAAAAATTTGGCGCAATTCCATAAAAAACTTTAAATAAAAAAAGTATCGGAAAAGCAAACAAAGAGGCCAAAAGCTTGCCACTTCTCCATTCACCCATTCCACCAACCGTTGCTATTTTAAAACTTAGCTTTTTTATTTTGTCGAAGATAAGCATACAACAAATGCCTCCCTACAATTCCAAACACTCCAACAACAACAAAAACATCTGCCAAATTAAATGTTGGCCAATGCCAAAAACCTATATGAAAATCGATAAAATCAATTACCCCACGATATAAGAATCTATCTAATAAATTCGATACTGCTCCTGCCAAAATTAAAATTTCAAAAAAAATAGATTCTTTGTTTCTTTTAAGCATTAAAAAAGTATGTGCCGCAAACAAAACAACAACTATTACTATTACAAAAGTTAAAAAATAAAAACCAAACTGCGAATCGGAACTAAAAAGCCCCCAACTAACCCCCTTATTCCAAACCAAACTCAGATTTAAATAGGGAGAAACCAAGATATCTTTAAGTTTTAAGTTTTGTAACGCCCATAACTTTGTTATTCGATCGGCAAAAAATACGGATATGAAGAAAAATAGATATGATAATTTTTTCATCCTCTTAAACTTGCTCCATTTTTCTCTAAAACTGCAACCGCCTTTTTCCAAACGGCATCAATTTCTTCTTTTCCTATAGTCTTTTCTGGATTGTAAACTCTAACCCTGAACGTTAAAGAACGCTTATCAAGCCATTCTTCACGTTCAAAAAAGTCTATAAGTTTTACATCGGTTATTAAAGAATCAACTTTGGCTAGCTGTTTTTCTAATTTACTTGTTGTAACAGTTAATGGAACAAAAACACTAAAATCTAAAAATGTTTCTTGATATCTTGGTAATTCTTTTAAAGTTGCTGTTTCAGGCTTATAGTTTAACAAAAAGTCTGCTTCTAACTCAAAAAAGAAAGCATCACTTTCTGGCAAAACATCAAGACGATTTAAAAATGCTTTTTCAACCTTGCCAGCCACACCAATTAAGTTACCATCAAAATAAATTTCTGCCGATTGATACGGTGTAACCCAAGGTTCACTTGGCTTTTCTATTTGTTTCCATTCAACTAAGGTTAAATCAACTCTGATTGAACTTAACAAATCAAGAATATGTTGTTTACACTCATAAAAATCAACCGTTTTTCTTTTGTTGAAAAATATGCCAGAAGCTCTTTTATATTCAACAATCTTTCTTTCTTTTTGAATATCATAAAGTAAAGTGAAAGGACTAATTTTTTTACTTGGTTTGTGCCATGTACGAGCTAGCTCAAAAAAGTTCAAACTCTCATCTAAGACAAAGTTTTCTTTTATGTTCTTAAAAAGATTAGGCAATAAAGATTTAACAAGCCTACGTTGATCAACAGAAGGAGCATTAACAACTTCGCAAGCAACGTCCTTTGGCTCATAACCAAGTTCTGCAATAAATGGCTCATCATAAAAAATATAGTTTTGTTGCTCTGTCATTTTTGCACTGTTTGCAAAAAAGCTTTTTATAAGCCTTGATCGCATTACTGATGTTAAGCCTGCAGGCTGTTTTTGCAATAAAGGCAAAACTGGTTCAATTTTGTCAAAACCATAATATCGAACAATTTCTTCTAAAATATCTTCTTTTATTTCAATATCTTTTGAACTTCTGTACGTTGGAATTTTGATATTGTAAATAAGCTGGGGCCGACCATTTGGATCCACATCTTCTTTCATCTTCTCGGTAGCTACCTCAAAGCCCATTTTTTTCAACGGAACAGTAATATCAAACTCATGCAATTCCAAACCTGAACGCCTTTCAAAATACTCATGTGTAATTTGCAAAGTCTTTTGCTGTGCTGGAATACCAACAGATAAAATTTCATCCGCACATTTGTATTTTATTCCGCAATCATCCGAAAGTTTTAAAAAGCGCAAAATGCCTTCAATATTTTGGTTTGGATCTAAAGTTTTTTCAAATCTTATACTAGATTCAGTTCTGCAACCATAACGCATTGCCGTTCTACGAATAACAGCAGCATTAAAATTTGCAGATTCAAAAAATATCGATTTTGTATCTTTGCCAATTCCACTATCATAACCACCCATCACACCACCAAGACATAAACCCTTTTTTTTGTCTGCAATTAATAAATCTTGATCTGTAAGCTCCAGTTTTGTTCCATCAAGAATGGTAAGTTTTTCACCTTTTTTAGCAAAGCGTACAATAATTTTTCCACCTTCAATTTTTTCTGCATCATAAGCGTGAACAGGCTGCGACCAATCAAGTGTTAAATAGTTTGTTATATCCACTATTCCATTTATTGGACGAACGCCAACCTTTAAAAGTCTTGAAAGCATTAAAATATTTGTTGGTCTATTTTCTATTGAACTGAAATAAAGCCCCGCAAACCTACGACAAACTTGAGATTCATCAATTTCTATTGCAATAGGACTAGTATCCGTTGTTTTGGATTTTTTGTCGTAAGTAAAAACATCTTTTTTTGCCAAATATTTTTCAGGCCCCATAAAAGGTAAATCCATATATGCTGCAATTTCTCGTGCAAAACCTCGATGCCCCCACATATCCGGACGATGAGTGATGGATTTGTTATCAACATCAAGAATTATATCTTCCGTTTCAAAGGTCTTTTTCCAATCTCCACTCAACTCTTTTTGAGTGACATCAATAGGCGGAATTAAACCATCTTTATCGGAATTAAAATCTTTAAGCGTAGCCCACAAAATTTTACTACCATCACGCTTGACCATAAAAAACATATTTTCTGAATCAATTGTCAAAAAGCTTCTGGCATCATCCCGAGCTTTTAGCGTGGCTTCTTTTTTCCATTCAGGAATAAAAATTTTAAATTCATCATTATCTGCTTGCACAACTTCACATAAAGCAAAGTTTTTCAGGTAAAATTCAACTCTCTCAAAACCTTCAATTTCAGCAACAACTTGGTTAAATTTTTTCACAAGATAATCGATATCCTGCTCTTTCCAATCCGCATCTATATGATCAAAAATCCAAGAAATAGAAAGTTTCATCTTTAACACCTACCTAAAAGGAATCGGTCGCACCCATTCGACTTCGTTTTACTTCGCTCAGGGCGAACGAATCAGAATAATAATGTTTATTATAACCGTTCGTCCTGAGCAAAGTCGAAGGATACGAACGATAGCCTTAATAAATCAACTCAAGAATAAAAATTGCCGTAGAATTACAAAAAGGTCAATCTCACCACTTTTTTTTAATATTTTTGTATCTTTAATTCATCAAAAATAACCATAAATTCAGACCATCTCCCATCTTTTTTCTATTTTATATAAAAAGCTTTTTCCAAAATATATACTGTATTAATGAAATATGTTTATTCTTAATTTAAGGGGGCATTCATGAATAAATTAATAAAACATTATTTTTTTATTTGTATAATTTTCACAACCCCTTTAAAATCCGCAAATCCTGCACATCTAGCCCGAGTTCTTTCTGGATGCAAAGAAATAAATAATTTTGATTTAAGTAACGCAACTCTAAGTAATCTAAACTTTAAAAAAGCCGTATTCAACAACACCAGCCTACATGGTTGCTCAATAATTAATTGTTCTTTTAAAGATGCTAAATTTAACAATGTAGACTTAAGTAATTCCCAACTTCATAAAGTAAACTTTAGACGAACAAAATTTAATAACTCTTCTTTTGAAAATGCACGGGGCTCTGAAATCTCATTTAGAAGAGCCGAAATAAGAGGAGTAATCTTTGCAGAAAGCCAATTGTCTCAAACATCTTTTTATAATGCAACAATTCGTAATTGTAATTTTGATCAGGCAATAACTACAGAATATGAAGATGAAAACGAACAAGAAAATCCAAATCTAACACCTCAATCAATACAAATCAACAACCCACCCTTGCACAATTTTATAGACATAATAGAAAATCAAACAACTTGCCCAATTTGTAGAGAAAATTTTAATAAAAACCACACCGTATCAGTTTTACCTTGTGGACACATTTTTTGCCAAAATTGTATTGATTTATGGTTAAACCAGTTTTCCAGTTGCCCTTTATGTCGTGAATCACCTATTACACACATTTGCAATGTTTTATATGATATTATCTTAGAACAAGGACTTGAACCTGATAAGTTAAACATGGTTGAAGAAAACCCATTTCAGACCCTACTAGATTTAACATCAGACTCAGATTAATTTTTATACTTTATCGTTTACAAAATATTACTTTTAAATATATTAAACTCATTAAATTATCTATTTACATTTAAACACGTAGGATTTCTAAATGTTTTTGCAAAAATATACAAGCTTCAATAATACAAAAAAAATCATATTATTTTTATTTGCTTTATTAACAAAAATTAACCTAAATAGCTATCCCATCTCTATGCATGTGGGAGAAAATTTTTGTTTAATTGGAGATCAACATTCAGATAACATATTAAAAGAACATGAAGCAAATGCATACATCAATGCATTTAAAAACTTTTTTAATAAATATCAATTAGATAAGCCATTAACTATTTTAATCGAGGCTCCAGACTTCCAATTTGCAGATATTTTTTTGAATTCTATAAATAATAGTTTTATGTTTAAAACAGCACAACATGGCAATAATTTAAGTAAAATAAAAAATAATATTATCTTTAAACAAGTAGATATAAGAGAAAATAGAGAAACAGCAATAACAAAGCTTTTAAATAAACTTAAAAAAGACATCGATAAAACAGATTATTCTTTGTTAGAGCTTGAAATAATAAATAATCTTTTTAAAAAAATATCCCATACAATATCAAAGCTTCAAAAAATTTTGGACTATTTCCTTGAAAGCTATTCCAACTTTAGTGATTTTGTGACACCAAAGATTCTAAATATGCCTATCGAAGAACTAGAACTCTTTGTAGATATGCTAAAAACTGATTGCCAATTGAATAATAAAGAAAAAAAACTTTTAACTAAATTTAAAAATTTAATTTTTGATCTAATTGATCAATATTTAGCAGATTTAAGCTTTCTTGTTGAATTTTTAAAAAGCTTTAAAAATGAAGGTTATACTACTTTAATAACAGGCGCAGCACACACAGACTCTTTAACAAAATATCTATCGCCTATTTTATTTAAAAAAAATAAAGTTTTTACTTTTGAAACAGCAACTTTTGCAAGTTCTCATCCTCCAATCCCATTAACAATATTTAAAGATATGTTACGGTTACAATTGAAAAGATTTAAAGTAAATAATTAAGCTACTTTCCAAAATAAGCTTTTCGAACCTGCAATAATTGATCTCGAATAGCAATAGCTTTTTCAAAATCAAGCTCTTCAGCTGCAACCTTCATATCTTGCTCCAACTGCTCGATTAAAAGCTCGGCTTCAGCTTTGCTCTTGATTTCAATTTTTTCTTTGCATTTTTTACCAGCTTTAGAAGCATCAGCAATTCGCTGCTGCAATTTTGAAATCGATTTTGTAACCTCACGCCTTACTGTCTCTGGTGTAATTCCATGTTCATCGTTATATTTTTGCTGAACCTTACGCCTACGACTTGTCTCATTTATTGCAGCTTGCATTGAGCGTGTAATTTTATCTGCATAAAAAATAACTTTGCTTTCTGTATTTCTTGCTGCACGGCCAATTGTCTGAATTAAAGATCTTTCATTTCTTAAAAAGCCTTCAATGTCAGCATCCATAATTGCAACGAGAGCAACCTCTGGCAAATCTAAACCTTCTCGAAGTAAATTGATACCAACCAAACAATCAAAAACTCCCTGGCGTAATTTATGGAGCAATTTGGTACGTTCTGGAGTTTTGATGTCAGCATGAAGATAGCAAACTTTAATTTTTTTATTCTCTAAATATTTTGCCAAATCTTCTGCTGTTTTTTTTGTAAGCACTGTAATAAGTGTTCTAAAGCCCTTTTTAGTTGTCTTTTGAATTTGACCAATCAAATGATCAATCTGTCCTTCGCGCTTTACAATTTCAATTTTAGGATCCAAAATGCCGGTAGGACGAACAATTTGCTCTGTAACCTGGGGTGATACTTTAAGTTCATAATCTCCCGGCGTTGCAGAAACAAAAATTGTATCTTTAAAAAATGTTTCTATTTCTTCAAACTTTAATGGACGGTTATCAAGAGCAGATGGCAACCTAAATCCAAAATCGATTAATGATTGTTTACGTGCTCTATCTCCTTTATACATTCCATAAAGCTGCGGAACAGCAATGTGGGATTCATCCACAACTAATAAAAAATCGTCTTCAAAGAAATCAAACAAACAAAAAGGAGGCTCGCCCGGCAAGCGCCCATCAAAATATCGTGAATAGTTTTCTATTCCTGAGCAGTATCCAGCTTCTTGAAGCATTTCAATATCATGGTTTACACGAGTAATTAACCTTTCACGATAAAGTGGATTTTTTATTTTTGGAGCCTGCACTTTTAAGTCATGCTTTATCTGCTCAATTGCAGACTTTAATTTATCTTCTGTTGTTACAAAATGTTTTGCTGGAAAAATTAAAAAGTTATCGATTTCAGAAATAGCAGAATTGTTTCTTTTATCAACCAGCTCCATCATATCAATTTTGTCACCAAAAAGCTCTATGCGCAGGTTACTGTTTTGATACGGCAAACAAACAGTAACAGCATTGCCCATAACCTGAAATGTTCCAGATAAACGTTCCATGTCATTGCGCTTATACTGAATAAAAATAAGTTGATTAATCAGATCACGTCGAGTAATCTTTTGACCAACTTTTAAAGAAAAAGTAAGCTCTCTGTAATCATGCGGATTACCCAAAGAATAAATTGCTGAAACCGAAGCAATAATTATTGTATCAGGCCTGTTGATTATTGAAGCCGTTGCTTCAACCCGTAATCTTTCTATTTCTGTATTAACTTTTGTCTCTTTTGGAATGTAAATATCTTGCGCTGGAAGGTAGGATTCTGGTTGATAGTAGTCGTAATAACTTACAAAATAGCAAACCTTGTTTTCAGGAAAAAACAATGAAAACTCTTCATAAAGCTGTGCCGCCAAAGTTTTGTTAGGAGACATTATTACAACAGGCTTGTTCTGCTTTGCAATAACATTTGCCAAAGTAAAAGTTTTTCCAGAACCAGTTACACCTAATAAAACAGATTTTCCAGGACGACCGGAACTTAAGCTTTCTATAGCCTCAGGCTGATTGCCAGAAGGCTTAAACGGAGATTTAAGTTTAAAAATAGACTTTTTTATACTCATATAATGAGTTTAACTGAAAACTGAAAATGTCTCAAAAGTAGACAAAAAACTAACCCGTAAAGCCCAAAAGGCGTAAAACTTGCATCTGCCCCTGAGTAAAACCAGCAATACAATCTATATTGCCTCTTTGAATACAACTAGCGTCCTCTATTTTTTCAGCCTGCGGAACAATTAGTCTATTATCTACATTCTCATTCTCAAAACATCCAGGAACAACTTGATTGTCAAAGTAGTTATGTTTTACATCAAAATCAATAACAAAACCATCTGTCAATTCTTCAAAATGACACTCCTCATGGTTAACAACAAACTCTGCTCCTTCAACATAAGCCCCAAAAAAATCAACCTCAGATAAATCACAATTATAAAAATATGCATCAGAAAGATCCGCACCAATAAAACGAGAACCTGAAAGATCACAGTTAACAAAATAAACATTTTTACATTTCAAATTATTGAAATTTACGCCAGAAAGATCCACCTCATAAAAAACAACGTCCTTAAATTCTGCAAAAGCAAACGTTACGTTACGAAAACTGCCATCCACAAAAGATACTTCATTAAATTTTGCGTTTATAAAATTGCAATTTCTAAATGGGCAACTATTAAAAATCAAATTGCTCAATTTTCTAGATCTACAACTAACATTTTTAAGCAACTCTATTTTTCTAAAATAAACACCTTGTATATCTTCTGAAACAATAGTTCTACAAATATTTTGAAATAATAGTTCTAATAAATAATTAGGATTAAACTCTTTTGCTTGATACAAATTCGCAAACTTCCAATTTATACTTCGATCTAATAAAGCATGTCTTAAAATTGCATTAACTAAAGAAGCTCCCTCCAAATTTGCACCTTGCAAATTTGCATTGGTTAGATCTGCGCCATTTAAAATAGCATCTTTTAAATTTGCATTTTTCAAGCTCGCACCACAAAAACGAACTTTTGTTAAATCTCTTCCCGATAAATCTACACCTTGTAAATTAGATTCAAATAAAAATGCCTCACGTAAGTCTTGATTGGAAAAATCATGATTTCTTAAATCTTTTCGAATTAAAATTAGATTACATTCAAGTATCTGAAACTGAAACATAAGCAGACAAAAGAAAAATAAAGTTTTTTTTAAACTCTTCACAACCAGTCCCCTCAAATAAGGAAAGCCCTAACAGCCGCAACCCATAACTATTAGAGCTTTAACATATTTGAAATATTGATTGGAAGAAAAAGGAGAAATTCTATTTACTTCTCAATAAACATCTCATCTTCGACCTTCATCCTACTATTAGCTTCACTTAAACCATTCTTAAAAATAGCTTCTTTAAATATACGATTACTATGTTCAACTTGTCTACCTCTGTTCCAAGTAGTAACAGGAGTAAAGTAACCAATAATTCTTGTGTATTGAACTTTAATCTCGCCACCACATATTGGACAATTTTTTGATGGACCTGAAACTGTTACATGATCATTTTCACACTTACAGAAATTATAATTAATTGCAAAATGTTCGCACCCTGATTTAACTGCATATTCAATTATCTTTTTCATCTGATTAGAATGAGTTAATTTTTCACCAAGATCAAGGTGTGAAATTCCACCACCTGTTAAAATTCTAGAAAATGCACCATCCAGTTTTATGCGATCAACAATATCACAATCAACCCACAAAGGTACAAATTGATTTGAATAAATTGAATAATCCATGTTATATAAAATCTTATCTTTTGCAGCAAATTTTACTGCCAAACTTTCTGCAGGAACCTGTTCAACATTAAATGAACATTTATATTTTTTGCTGCATTCAGTTGAATAGTTTTTTATGTATTCAAGTAAATCATAAGCCAATTGTTTACCTTGCTCGGTTGTTATTGAATACCCCAACCCTTGTAAGCATTCATAAATTCCACTTATTCCAAAGGTGCTAAAAAACCTGCTCATACTCATCAAACCATATCTAAAAAATGGCATAAAACCTTGTTTTACTCTTTTTTCTAAAAGCTTTCTATGAGCTAGTAAAGCATCACGAGCATCATCTAATTTTTCTTGTAAAAGCTTTAATAAATGTTCATATGAAATCGATCTTTTGCCTAATCGAGCAAAGTTTATTGTAACAACTCGATGTGAACCAATAGAAAGACCACCATTACCAAAACTATCACATCCCGCCAATTCCAAGTCGTTTACAAATCTACAACACATTGCAATTTTGCTACCAGAAGAAATATAAATATTAAAACAACCTTTTTCTAGGTTGATTTTAGAGAAATATTCAACAGATTCTTTATCCTCTATTTCCCTGTTTTCATTCGTTCTTAAATTTAATGTAACAACAGGAAAACGATATGGCATACCAGTGTTCGGATCACCTTTTGCAAACCAATCGCAAAATATTTTTTGAATTTCCCAAATCAAATCAACATTTGGCTTTGAACCATCTGGAAAAACAACATCAGAAAAAAGCATCTTCAAGTTAGGTTTATCAAAAATAGAAAAATTTGAAAAAGGGGATTGGTGAGATGGGCGCAATTTTTTATTTAAAGTATGAACCAAAGACTGAAAATCGTTTTCTATCTCTTTTCTAATCACAGGATCATTTATATCCATATTATCTTTTTGCACAAAATATGAATAGCAAACAAATAAATCTCCAATGGCAACAGCCCCTGCAACTTCTTGCGCAAGTTCAATTGTTACTTCTTTAACCTGATCAATAAATGATCGTGCACGCTTGGGAGGAACAGATTTTAACTGCCCCCAAAAATTCCCTTTATGTAGTAAAAAATCTACAGATGCGGCCCAACAATATGGAATCTGAATTGCAGTACTATCATGAAAATAAAGATCACCGTCCCAAACAGAATGCAAAATTGTATCAGCCCTATCTTTTCCGTACTCTTCTTCTAAAAGCTTGTACAAATCATGATACCCAACAATCTTAAGATCACTTTTAACCATCTCAGAAAGATAGTTTCCGTAAGATCTTCCTTCATGCAAGTTTGCATTATCATCAATAGACATATCAACAACGCGCTCATGAAAATAACGTTGTGCCATGTTAGAAACATCTAATTGATCTGGAGAAATACCTTCAAACTCCAAAACCCTATTATCCATTTTCTCGTAAAGTTCTCTAAAATTATCTGTAAACTTTATAAATGAGTTTAACTTTTTTTCCATTGTCCACTTACCTTTTTAAAAATTCTTTGATTAGATGAAGCTGGCCAACCCCCAACATGTAATTCAGATTTATACGGCCCACAAACAATTAAATCTAGGCTGTCTAATAAATTTTGCGGCAAAACCTCAAATTCTCTACCAGAATAAAGAGCAATCATCTTCTTTGTTTGCTCTTTTGTTTTTTTGCAAAGCTCCGTTAAAAAATCAATTTGATCTGTAGGTTCGCCCCCCAAAAAAACAACATACTCAGCTAATGGATGTTTTTCTATTTTTGCTAAAACTTCATCAACCGAATATTGCGTACCATTTTTACGATCCCACAACTCTTTGT
>CAZFDQ010000228.1:0-1546 GCA_964518205.1 uncultured Pseudomonadota bacterium
GCCCAGGCGTTTTTTCTCCTTGAATAAGTTCCATTACGATCTGAAACTTGAGTTTTGGTGAATATCTTTTTGGCATTTTTGCCTCCTCTTTTTATCTTAGATTTTTTATCCGAGGAGGTCAATCCATCACATTACCAACTGGTGCAACTTTTGGGGTAGATATCCATCTCTAATCTTAATTATAATGTTTTATTTTTTTTGCTAAGAGGTTTGGTTACTAACGATAAGTAGTAATTAATGATTAATAAAATCTGTTTTTATTGGTTTACTACCCCATTTAGGAGTGAGCTCAGAAAGTAATAATAAGATATTTTAGGTTTACCTGAGTCATCAAATAAATTTGGATCGGCATTTATTGATCCACCTGTTTCATTAAACAGCCAATCATATTCTAACCAAGAATATTTATCAACCATCCCCCACAAGTTAATTGTTTTGCATACTTTACTTTCAACACACGCATGAACAACCACATTGTATGTTTCAGCTTGTTTTACTAATTTCTGTTCGGGAGTTCCGCTTAAATTAGTTTGATTTACGTCTAACTCTGTTATGTAAACCGGTAATCCGAACGATTGCATTATTTGAATAATACTATCTTTATTTGGTTTGACATTTGACCCATATTGATACATGTGCATTTCCATTCCAACAACATCAATTAAGCCTTCTGCCTTTAATAATTCAACAATTTTTTTAGTTTCGGGGTAAAAACCGTCCTCAAGATCATAGTTATAGGTTTCATTGTAGAGAAGTTGTGCATTAGGAAAATATCTACGGGCCAACCTGTATATTTCAGTTATATAAGAATCGCCAAATTTTTGCCAAAATTTATACGATTGTTGATCTTTATGCACTTCGTTTAATACTCTTAATACTGAAATATCTGGTTCAAATTTTTTTAAGAGTCTAATTCTTTCTTCAGTAGTTTTCAATACCTCACCTAGAGTACCAGGATTACCATCAATATTTTCACTAAATTCAGACATAAATAAGATACGACTCATTCCATCCGCCTTAGCCCGAGATATCCGATATTGTGTATCGCGTTGGGCATTTTGATCTTCATAAGCAAAGGGTATTGCGGCGTCATCAAAGTTATTTTTAATAATTCCATTTTGATCACCGATATCCATTTCTTCCTTAGATCCAAAAACAGTTCCCATAGATATTCCTTGAATATTTGCCAAATCTTTCATGCCGCAATTTTTCCACCCCCACTCCCCATTTCCCCCTTGTTTCGCAATCAAAAGAGGGATAGGTCCTTCTAAGGTTTCATCAGTTTTTTTGGGATCAGGGTTAAGATTGTAGACTGCAACAATAAATAGTTTACCGTTTTTATCTTTTAGTTCTTGAAAGTTAATTCCCTGCGCCACTTGTTCTTCCGTCACTTCAATCCCGGCCATTTGCATAGCATTAACAAATTGGTCAATGCTTTCTTTTGCCTCGTAAGTTTGAAGATATTCTGTTAGTTGTTGTTCAGGGGTTAAGGTAATCTCTGTTGGCTCTGCCGTGGGAGTGGGTTCCGGCTCGGAAGAAAACTCCA
>CAZFDQ010000229.1:0-5453 GCA_964518205.1 uncultured Pseudomonadota bacterium
GCACAACTTTCAATTGATGGAGATCTTATCTACTTTGGTGGAACAGATCAAAATCTTGTAAATGCTAAAGTTCCTGTAACAAGTTCAACACAAGGTAGCGTACTTTACGTTAACCACGGTGGAAGAATTTCTGTAACACAACCACCAGAAGATGGTGATTTTGTTGAAGGTGATCCAGATTGGTATGCACACGGTTACGATGCATACTTCGATCTTCCAATTGCTACAAGATTGTGGAACGAAGCGGTTCTTTCTGGTGTAATTGATATTCCTAAAGATCAAGCAATATTTGGTGAAGGTTTTGGCGTATATCCATACGATGTAAACACAGCATTAGCGGAAGGTCCATTGCGTCTTAATGTTTACAATTCATCAGATATAGTTGAAACAGGCAGATTCTCAATTAAAGATAGAAAAGCTGGCGAAGAAGTTGCAGTTGCATGGAGCCACAGAGCTTACGACGAAGACTTTGCTCCAGTCAAATCAATTCTTGCACGCAAGCCAAAAACAAGGTTTACAGCTGCTCTTACAGCTCCTGTAACACCTCCAGACAACTATCTATACATTGAATACCCAGATGCAATCACACAACTTAAAGTTGGTGGTGCAACAATGGCAGATCCTATGCACTTGTGGGTTAAAGGACAAGAAGATGCTCCTGGTATTGCAAGAATCAGAGAAATTGTATCAGTTGCTTCAGACCCTGTAGTTCATGGTGAAGGTGCACATGCTGCTATCTTCTTAAGTTATGGCGGCAGAATTGGTCTTGGTTCCCGCGACTGGAATGCAGACTCTGACAATGCATGGTCATTACTTGGTAAAGACTATGTAACAATTTGCCCAGACGGAAATGGTGTTGTTGATGTTAATTCCGATTTGATTTTTGCAGATCCTGCAGGAATCCTTCCAACCGAAAACTTCGGTTCAGAATTAATCGGTGAAAGCGATCCAAGATTAACATTCTTCGCACAAGATACACACGAAATCAGAATTCCTGCATACGGAGAACTTGATCTTTCAGCATTCGGTAAAGGTGATGGTGGCGATCCTTCTACAACTGTTCGTCAGCAAATTGAATTTGGTGGTAAAGTAAGACTTGTCTTTGAACCAGGTTCAACAATCCGCTTCCCAAGTATCGATAATCGCGATGCTAAATATCCAGTAATTTACATGAACGATGAAGCAGAAATTATATTTGAAGGTACACAAGACAGATCTAAAGGTGGATATTCTGATATAGATGAATCAAATGTTGAAAAGATCAGAATTAAAGGTTGCGGACAAATCTGGTTGAATAAATATGCTAAACTCAAAGTTATGGGTGATGCCAGAGTTGCAGTACAATCCGACGAAGCAACCCCAATAACAGACTTAATCATTAGTATCCAAAGACAAGGTGCATTCTACATTGGTGATAATAATGTAGCCGGTGGTGCATTTGAAATTGGTAACCCAGAAGAAGTTGATGACAGCAGAATTGATTTCGCATTAACTCTTAATGGACCAAAAGCTATGTTCCACATCGATCGTGAAGGCTTCTTTGGAATAGGTGCTGGTATCTTAAATAAAGATGGTTCTCCAAATGGTGATGCAACATCAGACGACAACCCAACAATCGATGAAGATGCAGGCACAATTACATGGAACCCAGACGAAGATAATGCATGGTCAGTTGTACGTCTTTATAATGCTCACATGATCCACTTCAATGTTCAAGAAGGTATCTTTGATCATTCCAATATCTTTAATGGTTCAGACAGACAAGCATCATTAATTGCATTCGGTCCAGTTGCTGATGCAGAATATGATGGTGAAGATGAAGAGGGTGCATACCGCTGGACAGTTGCAAGCCCAACACATTCTAAAGTGCTTGGTGGTGGTAACATCATGTGGCTAAGCGAAGATGCAGAAACAGTTTATGCAAATATCTGGAACTATGCATCTATCGATGAAGATGGTCTTCCAACATCACAAATTGATGAAGACGAAGAAGAAACTGGCGATGCATACTCAATTCTTGCTTCCGCTCCTGTAATGTTACAACAAAATGCAGATAACTTCTCAGATTCAGAAGTTGAAGTTCTTGATGGCGGTGGTGTAGAATTTATTGGTACACAACCAGAATTCTTCAAGTTTGTTGCATATCCAATTTATGCAAATCTACCAGGTAAGTATGTTTGTGTAGGTGCAACACAATTCTTGGGTTACCTTGGTTATGTAAATAGTTCTGATACATTTGCAACAGGTGTCGAAATTTACAGAGATAACAGAGTAAACATTGTTGGTGAAGGAACAATAGAGGAAGCTCTTGCTGATGGCGTATTAGCTGCTTCAGGTACAGAGGCTCCTGTAAATTACACGCTTGCTAAGTAGTTTTTAAAAGAGGAAGGGTTAAGCCCTTCCTCTTTTAAAAAAATCGAATTATATGTGATAAAGCAATAGAGGTAATTAAAAGTAGGGAGAAATAATGAGAAAACGTTTAACTAAGCTGGCTCTTTTTGGAGTCTTAGTTGCGGGTTCGGCAATGGCCACTGAGTTCCGTTCCCCTTGGATGGGTGAAAGAGGCCCAATAAGATACAGATTAGAAAAAAATGATCCAGATAAATATAGTCTTGATATCTATTCTGCAATGCATAGAAGAGAAGCACACAAAGCATTTATGGATCATGGAACTGATACAAAACCTTTAACAGCATTGTTTTTTAATAAATCTAATATTACATTGAACGAGATTTTTCCTGATTCAAAAATGCATGAAAATGCAAAATATTATAATCCATTCATGGATCTTATGACAATTTATCCTCGAGCAACATACTATGAATATGGCATGAATATTGGTGCACGTTTTGAATATCCTGTTTGGAACAATAAAGGAAGAATTGGTTTAAGAGCAAATGTTCCTTTCAGGAGCATTGAAATTGAACGCAAAAACATAGTAGATAAAACAGCAGATCCAACAAAAGATTACATTTTATATAGATTAGTGAATGTAAAGATCGGTGATAACGATGATCGCGATGTGCCTAAAATTGTTAAGGCCTACAATTTAGCTTTTGTTAATAGAATGTTCCAGGATGATAGAAGAACCAAAGCTGTTGAGCCACTTCATAATGATTTTAAGGTTTTTGGTCAAAGTCTTGCGTTGGATGATATTAAAAAAGAAAAGAACTTTGCAACTAATATAAAGCCTAGTATGGGTGTTATATATTCAGAAAATGGCAAACCTCACGAGCCAACCGATGATTACTACTGGGCAATTAATGCTAATAGCAGCGTGAGTTTTGATGACAAAAACGCAGTTGCAACTATAATACTTGAAACTGGAGAGAGTCCATCATTTGAGTCGCTTCACCAATCATCAAAACATATAGGACTTTTTAGTACAGGCAATAACTACAAGAATATAAAAACAGCTAATTATGATAATATGTGGTTGGTATCTGCTTATAATTATCCCGGAAATATTGTTCTTTTAGCTGATAGCGTTGAAAAAAACATAGAATTAACTGCAAATCTTTATAAAGAAAACCCTTATCAGTGGTTATGGAGTAAAGGGCAGTTTGAGCTTGAATCAACACGCCGCACAGGCCTTGGTGACGTTGACCTTGATCTTTTCTATGAACATTGCTTTAGTGATGAGTTCATGGGTGAATTGATGCTTGGTGTACGCTTTCCAACAGGCGGTAGCGATGAATATTTTGGCAACCCATACAAAGCACATCTTGGCAACGGTGAACACTTTGAAATTAAACTTGGTGGTTTAATTGCATGGCAACCAGTTGACTGGATGAACCTTAAGTTTGATGCTTCATGGTCTTTTGTTCTTGAAGCAACAGAACACAGAGCAGCTGCATTTACAGGTGCAAAGATTAAAAACATTGGTCCAAAAGTTGATGCAGACGTTGACTGGGGATACTTTGTAGGTCACCTTGACTTTACATTCTTCCATCCAAAAGTAAACGATCTTTCAACAACAATTGGTTATGAGCTTTATTACAAAACAGAAGACAATGTAAGCTTTAAGTCCAAGACAGTAACTCCATTCTATGGTGATCATTGTAATGGAACTACATCATTAGCACAATCACTAGATAACAAACTTCTAGAAAATAACACAGAAGCCATCGGTCATAAAGTTAGATGCGAAACATGCTACAAACTTAATGACTGGTTGGAAGCATTTGGTGGTGGATCATTCACATTCGCTGGTCAAAATCTTCCTCGCGAGACAGACTTTCATGGTGGTATAAACGTTAAGTTTTAAATCACCCAAAGCAGCGCGGCCCATTTGGGCCCGCTTGCATTGGGCTCCCCCAGAATAGCATGGCGATCAAGCCATGCTCTAAGGTAGCCACAAATTAGCCGCGATCTTTTTAGGTCGCGGCTTTTTTTGTGTAAATGTTTAAAAAGGTATGCGTGATGGTATAATGTAATAGCATCGTAAAAAAAAATTATTTAAAAGGTTTGCTTATGATAAACAAAGAAATAATATTGGAAGTAAAAAATCGTTTAATAAAAACATACAATCCTATTGCAATTTATATATTTGGTTCTTATGCATGGGGAAAGCCTACTCAGGATAGTGATTTAGATTTATTAGTAGTAGTAGATAAGTCTGATGAAAAATCATACAAAAGACCTGTTCTTGGATATAGAGCACTGCGTGGGCTTGATATATCAAAAGATTTGATTGTTCAAACAAAAGAAGAATTTGAACGGTCTTCAAGTAATGTTACAAGTCTTGGCCATAAAATAAAAAAGGACGGAGAATTGATTTATGCAAGAGCATGAAAAGTGGCTAGCTATTGCAGAAGAAGATTTAAGAGCAGCAAAAGGCTTATTGAAACTGGAACTTTTTTCTCCCGCAACGTATCATTGTCACCAATCTGCCGAAAAAGCTTTAAAGGGTTATCTTTCTTTTATAAAACATGATGTAATTAAGACGCATGACTTAATGAAGCTTGTTGGGTTATGTATTAAACATGACAGCAAGTTTGAAAAGCTTTATGATTTGGTAGAAAAATTAAATCCATTTGCTACCAGATTCAGATATCCAACTGAATTTGATATTCCAGATTTTGCAGATACAGAATTAGCAATAAAACAAGCAAAGATGATTTTGAAATTTGTGATCAAAAAAATTGTAGAACCAGAAACAGGACAGATTAAAATTTTTGATTAACTATATAAGTCTTTGATTTCTTCTAGGCTTTATTCCTGTATTTTCTAAAAATCTGATGTGTTATTAGTGTTTATTTATGCATTGTGCTATGCATGATTACCTGTTAATATTGGACCCTGATAGTAGTGAGATAGATTGAAGTTGTTTGAAATGATTTTTGCAATGAAGTATTAAATTTCTGGATCCCGGCTCGTAGGCCGAGATGACGACATATGTGTTTAATGCGACAAAACAACATGCGTGGTCATCCCGGCCTACGAGCCGGGAT
>CAZFDQ010000230.1:0-2235 GCA_964518205.1 uncultured Pseudomonadota bacterium
TGCAGGCTCTATTTATTTCTGAAACTTTTGCAATAAAAGCATCGGGATCTCTTTCTGAAAGCATTTGTAATACCATTAACTCACAGGCTAAATGCCCAATGCCTGTTTCATAAATTCCTGTTCAACGATATCTTTTGGATAATTTCAATACTGTTTTTATGGAATAGATATGTTAATATTTTTTTGGTTTGATTTTATTTATATTGACTTTGTTTTACTGAAAGGCTGAATTTAATTTTAAGCTTGTATTTGGCTAGATAAAAGAAAAGTTTAGGTAATAGGTTTGCATAAAGAACTATCATTTCCTTTTTCAATCATTTCCTCAATCATCTTAAAGACAATGTTTGGTAAATGGATTCCTTTTACATATTCATTCAAAAACTCTTCTACGCTTGTAGGAATATAATCAATATCACAATCGGAATATATTTTTTTTACATTTTTTAATGCTTTTTGTACAAGCTTTTTGGCTTCTGCATCTTTTCCGAGCCTAAAGTAAAGTTTGGCTAAGCTTACATAGTTGCATACATGCTTTGGATAAATATTAATTGATTCTTTTAACAACTTTTCTTCCTGCTTAGTATCTTTATATTCATAAAACCAAGATGTTGCATATTTCAGCATCGAATTTATTTCATCGGAATCTGTTTGTATGGTGTTTAATTTATTTACTAACATTTCATCTATATCACCTAAATAATAATTATGAACGGTAGCTAACAATAATGTTGTAATAGCATGATTTTTCTCAATTGTGAGTACTTTTTCTAGACATTTAATACTTTTTTCATGATCAACTAATGGAATTTCTAATTCCAACATGGCAAGCTTTAACCATAGTTCTATATTGTTTGGTTCTTGTTTTAGTTTTTCTTCAATTAATATTTCAATTTTTTCTATTTTATCATTTATTTCTATTTTATTATTTTTGTTTAACCCGATTATTTTTGTTTCTAAGTCGTTCATCTTTTCTCCTAATTTAAAACCATGTTATAGAGTTTTGCCAAATTCTAGCTGAATGTCCTATATATCCATCTAAACTTCTTACAACTCCGTTTGTAATATGTACTTTAATTTCCACATCAATACCTTTGATGCGAGTTTTTATTTGATTTGTGTCTTCTCTTAATAATCCTTGTGCATCGATTGATTTTACAATGTTTTTAAATGTTTTTACAATTTCATTTTGATTCCTTCCCAATGTCATGATACCATTTTTTACGTGTTTGTTTGAAAATATGTGCTCTAATTTAATTGCTCTATGATCATAGTGTTTTATTAATGTTCTATTAGTGGTTCGTAGATTTGGAGTAATTCTTCTACTTTGTTGAACAAGCTCACCCCCTCATTCCTCAAGTCTAGCAATAGTTCTTATTGTATTTGTGATAGATCCTGTTTCTGTAACTAATTGAGGATTTTCTATGGTAATCCTAAGGGCTCTTCTAATTGTACTTACTCCACGATTCAAAGAATCTTTTGCAAATTTATAAGCATTAAGTAGGGATTTTGATAAAGAGGTTAAGACTCTTTGTGATTGACGTAAAATATTTAGATCCCTGCTTAGAATAGAATAACATCTAGAAGCCAGTTGCAACTTTCTGTTGGCCAAACATGCAAGCCTTTTAGAAAAAACACGAAATTTGCCTCCATATGAGTAAGCTACTTTCGCAGTTGTCATTCCTGTAAAAAATCGGATTCCAAATTTGAGCTTATCTAGGAATGACATGCTAGAATATTGTCTTTCAATATCTTGAGATAGTTTTAAAACAACTTCTTTAAAAGCTTCCGGATCTTGTTCCATTAGACAATACATGTCAAATATTCCAAGAGTTAAGCGAGTTGAATTTACTATTGCGTCGATAGGATGTAAAGGTAATCCATCACTAATTCCTTCTGCTGCACTTTCTAAAAGTTCTACTGTTGGGCCTTCAAAAGGAATATCAATCTATTATCCAAAGGGAAGCGTACACAGCTCTTATTCAAAAACACAATTTGCCAAAGATAGTTTATGGTTAAGTTTTTTGAATGAATATGCATAGTTAAATGATTAGGGCGGCATTAAAATTTATGTCGCCCTAATTTAAAATTGTTGTAAGTCTACTTGTGGTAACATCTATGATGAATATAATTTGAAATATTGATTTCAGTTTTTACATATTTGTTTGGTTTAATTTCATATTTTATTTTTTCTTTAATTGCTTCAATAATATCATTTGCATATTCAAGAACTAAAGG
>CAZFDQ010000231.1:0-3441 GCA_964518205.1 uncultured Pseudomonadota bacterium
TACGTTTTTTTGTTGGTGATGTTAGGGATAGGGATAGGCTTTATCGTGCCTTTGATGGTGTTGATATTGTTATTCATGCAGCAGCTTTAAAGCAGGTTCCTTCTTGTGAATATAACCCTTTTGAAGCTATTAAAACCAATGTTATTGGAGCTCAAAATGTTATTGATGCTGCTATAGATAGAAAAGTAAAAAAAGTTGTTGCGTTAAGTACAGATAAAGCCTGTGCGCCCATTAATCTTTATGGTGCAACAAAGCTTTGTTCAGATAAGCTTTTTATTGCTGGCAATGTTTATTCTGGTGTTCATGACACTCGTTTTTCTGTTGTAAGATATGGTAATGTTGCAGGAAGTCGTGGTTCTGTTATTCCGTATTTTGAAGAACTTTTAGAACAAGGTGCTGCTGAGTTACCAATTACTGATGAACGTATGACTCGATTTTGGTTAAAGTTAGAAGATGCTGTTGATATGGTTTTAATGGCTTTGGATATTATGGTGGGGGGAGAACTTTTTGTTAAAAAGATTCCTTCTATGAAGATAACAGAATTAGCAAAAGCATTAGCTCCTCAATTGCCATTAAAACATGTAGGCATTCGCCCTGGCGAAAAAATTCATGAAGTTATGATAACAAGAGAAGATGCAAGAAATACTTTGGAGTTAGATAAATATTTTGTGGTTAAACCAGCCTTTGATTGTAGAACTTTAAACGGAAAATATAAGCAAGGTAAGTCTGTGGCGGATGGTTTTGAGTATCATAGTGGTAATAATACTGAATGGCTTACAATTCCAAAAATGAAAGAAATGATAGAGAAATTGTAAATGAAGAAAACTTATTCTTACGGCAAACAATCTATTTCATGGAGTGATGTTTGGGGGGTTATTAAAGCTTTGCGTTCTCCTTGGATGACGCAGGGTCCAAAAGTTAAAGAATTTGAAGATGCTTTGTGTAAATACACAGGTGCTAAGTATTGTGTTGCTGTTTCTAATGGAACTGCTGCTTTGCATTTAGCTACTTTATGTTTAGATTTAAAAAAAGATGATGAGGTTATTACTTCTCCTATTACTTTTGTTGCAACAGCTAATTCGATTTTATATGCAGGAGCAAAAGTAAAGTTTGCAGATATTGACCCTAAAACTGCAAATATAGATCCAGAAGAAATAAAAAAGCAAATTACAGCAAGGACTAAAGCTATAATTCCAGTTCATTTTGCAGGGCAATCTTGTGATATGGAGCTAATTTGTAAAATTGCAAAAGAGCACAATTTATTTGTTGTAGAAGATGCCGCTCATGCTTTAGGTTCAGATTATAAAAATGAAAAGGTTGGATCTTGTAAGTATTCAGATTTAGCTACATTTTCATTCCATCCAGTTAAAAATATAACAACAGCAGAAGGTGGGGCTATTATAACAAATAATAAGGATTTTTACGAAAAGTTATTAATGCTTCGAACTCATGGTATTACAAAAAGTCCAGATTTGTTAACTCAAAATGATGGACCTTGGTATTATCAACAGCATGAATTAGGATTTAATTATAGACTTACAGATTTACAATGTGCATTGGGTCTTTCTCAATTAAAACGAATTGAAAAATTTAAAAAAAGACGAAGAGAAATTGTTGATATTTACAGAAAAGAATTTGCAAAAGACGACAGGTTTTCTTTATTGGAAGAAAAAGATTATTCTAATGCTTTTTTTCATCTTTGTCCTCTGCTTATCAATTTTGAAAAAGTAAAAATAGATAAAAAAGAACTTTTTAATAAGTTAAAAGAAAAAGGTTTAAATTTACAGGTGCATTATATTCCTGTTTATACACAACCATATTATAAAAGATTAGGTTTTAAAGAAGAAGATTATTCAAAGTCAGAAAGTTATTATAATAAAACGATTTCGTTGCCCGTATATTATGGTTTGAAAAATGAAGATGTGTATGAAGTTGTTAGAATAATAAAAGGTCTTTGTGAATAATGTATAATTTGGGTTTAAAGCTTTGGTCTACAAATAAAAATTATATTTCTGAAACCATTCGATTATATAATCAAAAAAATTATCAATATATGGAACTTTTTGTTGTTCCGGGTTCTTATGAGCAATATATAACTTTGTGGGATAATTTAAATATTCCTTATATTCTTCATGCTCCACATTCTGCTGTTGGTTTAAATTTGGCAAAAAAAGAAAATTTTAATAAAAATAAAATTTTAATAGAAGAGACTTTAAAATTTGCCGGAAAATTGAACCCGAAATTTATTATTTTTCATCCTGGTATTGATGGAGATACAAAAGAGACAGTTAATCAACTTAACGGATTTGAAAAAATGTTTGGGTTAAGCAAATATAATCCATTAATAGAGAATAAACCTTATTTTACTTTAGATGGTGATCTAATTTGTAATGGTAATTCTCCAGAAGAAATAGAATTTATTATGCAAAATACAGGAATTGGTTTTTGTTTGGATTTGGGGCACGCTATTTATTCTGCGAATGCGAAGCGTATCGAACCATTTGGGTATCTAGCCAAATTTAATAATTTAAAGCCTAAAATGTATCATATTTCCGATGGAGATTTTTATGATGTTTGTGATGAGCATAAAAATTTAGGGGATGGGAACTTTGATATAAAAAAAATATTAAAATTTGTTCCCAGAAATGGTTTTATATCAATAGAAACGCAAAAAAAATCAAAAGATAATCTCTATGATTTTGAAAGTGATATAGAAATTATAAAAAGTTGTATAACAAATGAATAAAGAAAAAATAATAATAGTTACTATAAAATCTTGGAATTTGAATAATGCCGAAAAATTCAAAGAATTATACAAAAAAGAGTATGATATTTTTATTTTTTCAAAAAAAGAAGAATTAAGTTTTGATGTAGTTAAAAAGATTAATCCTAAGTATATTTTTTTTCCGCATTGGTCGTGGATAATACCTAAAGAAATTCATGATAATTTTGAATCTATTGTTTTTCACATGACAGATTTGCCTTATGGAAGAGGCGGAAGTCCATTACAAAATTTAATAATTAGAAAAGTTTATGATACCAAAATTTCAGCAATTAAGGTTGAAGATGGCTTAGATACAGGTCCTGTATACTTAAAGAAAGACTTTTATATTGGCCTTGGAAGTGCTGAAGAAATATTTCAAAAAATGTCGGGAATTATTTTTTTTGAGATGATCCCATATATTTTAAAAAAGTGTCCAAAAAATTTTGAGCAAGAAGGACAACCCGTTATTTTTAAAAGAAGAAAAAAAGAAGAAAGTGATTTGAATAAAAATCAATTTACTACTCTAAATGATTTATATGATTTTATAAGAATGCTAGATGCACAAAGTTATCCTAAAGCTTTTTTTAAAGTGGGTAATTTAAAAATAGAGTTTTCAGTGGTTCAAAAAAGAGGTGATAGGTTGAATGGTTTTTTTGAGATTGTAGAAGAATTAGAAG